>NZ_JBLVKW010000013.1:95309-152777 GCF_048270745.1 Streptomyces sp. NPDC056231
GCCCCGATACCGGTCGTATCGGGGCGACCCGACAACGCCGCGAGCGTGCGTGCCAGACGTCGCCCGGCAGGCGGGACTTTCGAAACACGCCCTAGAAGTCGGGCCGGTGCCTTGCGCGCCGCGGGGCCGTCCCGGAGCCGGGACCACCTGTGGCGCCCCGCCGCGCGAGGCGCAGCGCCGGATCGCCGCGCGTCCGCCGGGTATGTGCGGTTGCCGGGAGGCGGCGATCCTGCCGGACCCCGCACGGACATACCGGGAGCTAGCGGCTCATACAGATCCGAACATCACCATCTCGGCGTGACCGGGACCGCATCGTCTCATCTTTCGGGACAGTCTCGTCCACATCATGGATAGTGGTGGACTGTCCCGAGACGCGCGTGCCAGGCTTCCGTCATGCCTGGAACTGGGATTGCCTTGGTGAGTCGACGCCACGTCGACCTCGGCCGCATGTCCAGCGCCATCTGTCCGGCGAGCTGAGAGTCCCAGCACCCGCCGCCACCCCCCTCTTTCTTTTCTCTGCAACTCCTGCGCACCGCCGCGCCTCAGCGCGAGTGTGCAGTTCAGAGCCGCCCTCCCGCAGTCCCGAAGGACGTACTGTCATGGCCGCCACCCCGGAACAGCCTGCGACCACCACGCCCCGCCGCAAGGCCGGACGCCACCGCGGCGAGGGCCAGTGGGCCGTGGGCCACCACACTCCGCTCAACGGCAATGAGCAGTTCAAGAAGGACGACGACGGTCTCAATGTGCGGACACGCATTGAGACGATCTACTCCAAGCGCGGATTCGACTCGATCGACCCCAATGATCTTCGTGGACGCATGCGCTGGTGGGGTCTCTACACCCAGCGCAAGCCCGGGATCGACGGGGGCAAGACCGCGATCCTGGAGCCCGAGGAGCTGGACGACAGGTACTTCATGCTGCGGGTCCGGATCGACGGCGGCCGGCTGACCACCGCGCAGCTGCGCGTCATCGGCGAGGTCTCGCAGGAGTACGCGCGCGGCACCGCGGACATCACCGACCGGCAGAACATCCAGCTGCACTGGATCCGCATCGAGGACGTCCCGGCGATCTGGGAGAAGCTGGAGGCCGTCGGGCTCTCCACCACCGAGGCGTGCGGCGACTGCCCGCGTGTGATCATCGGCTCGCCGGTGGCGGGGATCGCCGCCGACGAGATCATCGACGGCACGCCCGCGGTCGACGAGATCCACGACCGCTACATCGGCAACAAGGAATTCTCCAACCTGCCGCGCAAGTTCAAGACCGCGATCTCCGGCTCCCCGGTCCAGGACGTGGTCCACGAGATCAACGACATCGCGTTCGTCGGCGTGGTCCACCCCGAGCGCGGTCCGGGTTTCGACGTCTGGGTCGGTGGCGGGCTCTCCACCAACCCGCGGCTCGCCGAACGGCTGGGCGCCTGGGTACCGCTGGACGAGGTCCCGGACGTCTGGGCCGGTGTGGTGGGGATCTTCCGTGATTACGGCTACCGGCGGCTGCGCACCCGCGCCCGGCTGAAGTTCCTGATGGCCGACTGGGGCCCGGCGAAGTTCCGCCGGGTACTGGAGGACGAGTACCTGAAGCGCCCGCTGACCGACGGGCCCGCACCCGAGCAGCCGAGCAGCCGCTGGCGCGACCACGTGGGTGTCCACCAGCAGCAGGACGGCCGTTTCTACGTCGGGTTCGCGCCCCGGGTCGGCCGGGTGGACGGCTCCACGCTGGCCAAGATCGCCGACCTGGCGGCCGCGCACGGTTCGGACCGGCTGCGCACCACCGTCGAGCAGAAGATGCTCATCCTCGACGTCGAGCAGGACCAGGTGGACTCCCTGGTCGCGGGACTCGAGGCGCTCGACTTCCAGGTGAGACCCTCGCCCTTCCGCCGCGGCACGATGGCCTGCACCGGCATCGAGTTCTGCAAGCTGGCGATCGTCGAGACCAAGGCACGCGGTGCGTCGCTGATCGACGAACTGGAGCGCCGTATGCCGGAGTTCGACGAGCCGCTCACCATCAACATCAACGGCTGCCCCAATGCCTGCGCCCGCATCCAGACCGCGGACATCGGCCTCAAGGGTCAGCTCGTCCTGGACGCCGACGGCAATCAGGTCGAGGGTTACCAGGTGCACCTCGGTGGCGCGCTGGGCCTGGAGGCCGGCTTCGGCCGCAAGGTCCGTGGCCTGAAGGTCACTTCCGCCGAGCTGCCCGACTACGTCGAGCGGGTGCTGGGCCGGTTCCAGGCGGAGCGCGAGGACGGCGAGCGGTTCGCGACCTGGGCGGCGCGGGCCAGTGCGGAGTCGCTGTCATGAGCGAGCGCGCCGCACCGTTCTACTGCCCGTACTGCGGCGACGAGGACCTGCGTCCGCACGAGACCGGGCACGGCGCCTGGGAATGTGCTTCCTGCAACCGCGCGTTCCAGCTCAAGTTCCTGGGCCTGCTGACCCGAGGACTGCAGCGCAACGACGTTGAGTCGGAGGGGATATGACGGAGACTCAGCAGATCGGACAGCTCGGGTCCGATGAGCTCAGGGAGCTGGCCGAGCGAGCGGGGCGGGAGCTCGAGGACGCCTCCGCGCCGGAGATCCTGCAGTGGGCCGCCGACACCTTCGGCAAGCGGTTCTGCGTCACCTCCTCGATGGAGGACGCGGTCGTGGCGCACCTCGCTTCCCGCGCCTTCCCGGGCGTCGACGTGGTCTTCCTCGACACCGGTTACCACTTCGAGGAGACGATCGGCACGCGTGACGCCGTCGAGGCCGTGATGGACGTCAACGTCATCACGCTGACCCCGCGGCAGACGGTGGCCGAGCAGGACGCCGCGTACGGGCCGAAGCTGCACGACCGGGACCCCGACCTGTGCTGCAAGCTGCGCAAGGTCAAGCCCCTCGAGGAGGGTCTGACGTCGTACGCGGCCTGGGCGACCGGGCTGCGTCGCGACGAGTCCCCGACCCGCGCGAACACCCCGGTCGTCGGCTGGGACGAGAAGCGGCAGAAGGTCAAGATCTCGCCGATCGCCCGCTGGACGCAGGACGACGTCGACGCCTACGTGGCGGAACACGGAGTCCTCACCAATCCGCTGCTGATGGACGGTTACGCCTCCGTGGGCTGCGCGCCCTGCACCCGCCGGGTACTGGAGGGCGAGGACGCGCGCGCCGGCCGGTGGGCCGGGCGGGGCAAGACCGAATGCGGGCTGCACGACTGATGACGACTGATCAGGAGAGTTCGATGAGCGTGACGGAGACGGGAGCCACCATCTGGCTGACCGGTCTGCCGAGCGCGGGCAAGACCACCATCGCGTACGAACTGGCCGGGCGGCTGCGCAGCGAGGGCCACCGGGTGGAGGTGCTCGACGGCGACGAGATCCGGGAGTTCCTCTCCGCGGGTCTGGGCTTCTCCCGTGAGGACCGGCACACCAACGTCCAGCGGATCGGCTTCGTCGCCGAACTGCTGGCGGCCAACGGCGTGAAGGTGCTGGTCCCGGTCATCGCCCCGTACGCGGACAGCCGGGACGCGGTACGCAAGCGTCACCGGGCCGAGGGCACCGCGTATCTGGAGGTGCATGTCGCGACTCCGGTCGAGGTGTGCTCCGTACGCGATGTGAAGGGGCTCTACGCCAAGCAGGCGGCAGGCGAGATCAGCGGGCTCACCGGGGTCGACGACCCGTACGAGGCGCCCGAGTCGCCGGACCTGCGGATCGATTCGCACCAGCAGACCGTGCAGGAGTCCGCGGCGGAGCTGTACACGCTGCTGAGCGAGAGGGGTGCAGCGTGACGACCGTCGCGGCTGTTTCGGAAGACACCGACAATCCGTACGCACTCAGCCACCTGGACTCCCTGGAGTCCGAGGCAGTGCACATCTTCCGTGAGGTGGCGGGAGAGTTCGAGCGGCCGGTGATCCTGTTCTCCGGCGGCAAGGACTCGATCGTGATGCTGCACCTGGCGCTGAAGGCGTTCGCGCCGGCGCCGGTGCCGTTCACGCTGCTGCACGTCGACACCGGGCACAACTTCCCCGAGGTCCTCGACTACCGCGACCGCACGGTCGCCGAGCACGGGCTGCGGCTGCATGTCGCCTCCGTGCAGGAGTACATCGACGCCGGGAAGCTCCGCGAGCGCCCCGACGGCACCCGCAACCCGCTGCAGACCGTGCCGCTGACCGAGGCGATCCAGGAGCACCGCTTCGACGCCGTGTTCGGCGGCGGCCGCCGCGACGAGGAGAAGGCGCGCGCCAAGGAACGGGTCTTCTCGCTGCGCGACGAGTTCTCCCAGTGGGACCCTCGCCGCCAGCGCCCCGAGCTGTGGCAGCTGTACAACGGCCGCCATGCCCCCGGCGAGCACGTCCGGGTCTTCCCGATCTCCAACTGGACCGAGCTCGACGTCTGGCAGTACATCGAGCGCGAGGGCATCGAGCTTCCGGAGATCTACTTCGCCCACGAGCGGGAGGTCTTCAACCGCTCCGGGATGTGGCTGACCGCCGGTGAATGGGGCGGCCCCAAGGAGGGCGAGCGGGTCGAGACCCGGCAGGTGCGCTACCGCACCGTCGGCGACATGTCCTGCACCGGCGCGGTCGACTCGGACGCCACGACGCTCGCCGCCGTGATCACCGAGATCGCCGCCTCCCGGCTCACCGAGCGGGGTGCGACGCGCGCCGACGACAAGATGTCCGAGGCCGCGATGGAAGACCGTAAGCGCGAGGGGTACTTCTAAATGAGCACACTCACCCAGCACGCAGAGCAGTTGTCGACCACGACCCTTCTGCGGTTCGCCACCGCGGGGTCCGTCGACGACGGGAAGTCCACCCTCGTCGGACGCCTTCTGCACGACTCCAAGTCGGTCCTGACCGACCAGCTGGAGGCCGTCGAGCATGCGTCGCGCAGCCGGGGCCAGAAGACGCCGGACCTGGCGCTGCTCACCGACGGGCTGCGGGCCGAGCGCGAGCAGGGCATCACCATCGATGTCGCCTACCGCTATTTCGCCACGCCGCGCCGCCGGTTCATCCTGGCCGACACCCCGGGGCATGTGCAGTACACCCGGAACATGGTGACGGGGGCCTCGACGGCCGAGCTGGCCGTCGTCCTGGTGGACGCCCGCAACGGTGTCGTCGAGCAGACCCGCCGGCACGCCGCCGTCGCCGCCCTGCTGCGGGTGCCGCACGTGGTCCTGGCCGTCAACAAGATGGACCTGGTGGACTACGCGGAGCCCGTATTCGCCGCCATCGCCGAAGAGTTCACCGCATATGCCGCCTCGCTCGGCGTCCCGGAGATCACCGCGATCCCGATCTCCGCGCTCGCGGGAGACAACGTCGTGGAGCCGTCCGCGCACATGGACTGGTACGGCGGCCCGACGGTCCTCGAACACCTGGAGACGGTGCCGGTCAGCCACGACCTCACCGGCTGCCACGCACGCTTCCCCGTCCAGTACGTGATCCGGCCGCAGACCGCCGAGTACCCCGACTACCGGGGCTACGCGGGCCAGATCGCCGCCGGCGCGTTCCGGGTGGGCGAGGCCGTCACGGTCCTGCCCTCGGGCCGCACGTCGACGATCGCCGGGATCGACGCGCTCGGCGAGAGCGTGGACATCGCCTGGGCGCCCCAGTCGGTGACCGTCCGGCTCGCCGACGACATCGACGTCTCGCGCGGTGACCTCATCGCGCCGGCCGACGACGCGCCGGCGGTCACCCAGGACGTCGAGGCGACCGTCTGCCACGTCGCGGACCAGCCGCTCGTGGTAGGCCAGCGGGTGCTCCTCAAGCACACCACCCGTACGGTCAAGGCGATCGTCAAGGACATCCCGTCGCGGCTCACGCTCGACGACCTCTCGCAGCACCCGGCGCCCGGACAGCTCGTCGCCAACGACATCGGCCGGGTCGTCGTCCGTACCGCGGAGCCGCTCGCACTGGACGCGTACGCGGACTCCCGGCGCACCGGCTCGTTCCTGCTGATCGACCCGGCGGACGGCACCACGCTGACGGCCGGCATGGCGGGGGCCTCGTTCGCCGCCGAGACCGTGACCGCCGACGACGCCGAATGGGACTTCTGATGGTTGTCGACATCTACGCGACGTTCGCGAAGGAGGGCGGCCGCATCGGCAGCGGCGCCCTCGGCAGCGGCCAGGGCGGGGTTGCTCGATGTGCGCGATGACGTACGCGCACTGCCTGCGCGCCCGCTTGCACCAACCGCACCGCCGAAACCGTCAGTTCAGACGAAGACATGCCGACCGCCCGGCCGCGTCCCCATAAACGTCGAGGGACGTGAGCACCGGGCCAACGAGAGGAACGCCTCCCGTGCCTGCCACCCGTTTCCCCCTGCGCCGCGGCCTCGCCGCAGCCGCCGCTCTGCCGCTGCTCGCCGTGGCGCTCACCGCCTGCGGCTACGGCTCCGCGGCGAAGGACGACGACGCCAAGAAGGCGAACGTCTCCGCCGACGGCAAGAAACTCTCCGCGGACACCGTGAAGATCGGTTACTTCCCGAACCTCACGCACGCAACCGCCCTGGTCGGCATCCAGGAAGGCATCATCGCCAAGGAGCTCGGGGGCACGACGGTCAAGCCCTCGACGTTCAACGCGGGCCCGTCCGAGATCGAGGCGCTCAACGCCGGTTCGATCGACATCGGCTTCATCGGCCCCTCCCCTTCCATCAACGGCTTCACCAAGTCCGGGGGCAAGAGCCTGCGGATCATCGGCGGTGCGGCGTCCGGCGGCGTGAAGCTGGTCGTCAACCCGAAGAAGATCAAGACCCTGGACGACCTCAAGGGCAAGAAGATCGCCACCCCGCAGCTCGGCAACACCCAGGACGTGGCCTTCCTCAACTGGATCTCCGAGAAGGGGTGGAAGGTCGACGCCCAGAGCGGCAAGGGCGACGTCTCCGTGGTCCGCACGGACAACAAGGTGACTCCGGACGCCTACAAGGCCGGTTCCGTCGACGGCGCCTGGGTCCCCGAGCCGACCGCCTCCAAGCTGGTCGCGCAGGGCGCGAAGGTGCTCCTCGACGAGTCGACGCTCTGGCCGGACAACAAATTCGTGATCACGAACATCATCGTGTCGCAGAAGTTCCTCACGGAGCACCCGGACGTCGTCGAGGCGGTGCTGCGCGGTTCGGTCAACACCAACGCGTGGATCAACGCCAACCCGGACAAGGCGAAGGCGTCCGCCAACACCGCGCTCAAGGAGCTGTCCGGCAAGGAGCTGCCGGCCGAGATCCTCGACCCGGCGTGGAAGTCGATCCGGTTCACCGATGACCCGCTGGCCGCCACGCTCGACACGGAGGCCAAGCACGCGGTGAAGGCGGGTCTGCTGGAGCAGACGGATCTGACGGGCATCTACGACCTGAAGCCGCTGAACAAGGTCCTCAAGGCCGCGGGCAAGCCCGAGGTCGCCGACGCCGGACTCGGCGTCAAGTAACCCCCGACCGTTCCAGGATCTCCCAGGAGGTGACGACCATGGCGATGACCACGCTCACCGAGGCCGAGGGCCGTACGGCGGTCGGGCACGCCGCCCGTATCGACCACGTCTCGAAGTCCTTCGGCGGGCCGGAGGGGCCGCAGCTCGTCCTGGACGACATCACGCTCGATGTCGCCCCCGGCGAGTTCGTCACCCTCCTGGGAGCTTCCGGGTGCGGCAAATCGACGCTGCTCAACCTGGTGGCCGGACTCGACCGCCCGACCGCGGGGTCCATCGAGACCCCCGGCGGGCGGCCGGCCCTGATGTTCCAGGAGCACGCCCTCTTCCCGTGGCTGACCGCGGGCAAGAACGTCGAGCTCGCGCTGCGACTGCGTGGTGTACCCAAGTCCGACCGCCGCACGGAGGCGGAGCGGCTGCTCGAACTCGTACGGCTCGGCGAGGCGTACGGGAAGCGGGTGCACGAACTCTCGGGCGGCATGCGCCAGCGGGTGGCGATGGCCCGCGCGCTCGCCCAGGACAGCCAACTGCTTTTGATGGACGAGCCGTTTGCCGCTCTCGACGCCATCACCCGGGATGTTCTGCATGACGAGCTGACCCGGATCTGGCGCGAGACGAACGTCTCGGTCCTCTTCGTCACGCACAACGTGCGGGAGGCGGTCCGGCTCGCCGAGCGGGTCGTCCTGCTGACGTCGCGGCCGGGCCGGATCGCCCGCGAGTGGACCGTGGACATCGACCAGCCGCGCCGTATCGAGGACACCGCGGTGGCGGAGCTGTCCGTCGAGATCACCGAACAACTGCGTGGGGAGATCCGCCGACATGGCCAGCACTGACACCACCACCGAGGACAGCGCCGCCGCTTCCGGCACCGCCAAGGACGCCGCCGAGGACCTGGCCGGGCTGGAGGCGGGGCTCGACGCGCTCGACGCGGTGCGGGTGAGCCGGACGCCGGTACGCCAGGTGCTGGTGCGGAAGGTCCTGCCGCCGGTCGTGGCCGTCGCGCTGGTGCTCATCGTCTGGCAGATCCTCATCTGGGCGAAGGTCACCGACGACTACAAGCTGCCGTCTCCGTCCCAGGTCTGGGACGAGGTGACCAACGCCTGGGCGCAGGGCACCCTGCTCGGCTACATCTGGACGAGCGTCTCGCGCGGCCTGCTCGGCTTCCTGCTGGCGCTCGTCATCGGTACCCCGCTCGGGCTGCTGGTGGCACGCGTGAAGGTGGTGCGCGCGGCAATCGGCCCGGTGCTCTCCGGCCTCCAGTCGCTGCCGTCGGTGGCGTGGGTGCCGCCCGCGGTGATCTGGCTGGGGCTCGACGACACGATGATGTACGCGGTGATCCTGCTGGGCGCCGTCCCGTCGATCGCCAACGGTCTCGTCGCCGGTGTCGACCAGATCCCGCCGCTGCACCTGCGGGCCGGGCAGACGCTGGGCGCCACCGGGCTGCGCGGCACCTGGCACATCGTGCTGCCCGCCTCGCTGCCCGGCTATCTGGCGGGGCTGAAGCAGGGCTGGGCGTTCTCCTGGCGCTCGCTGATGGCTGCGGAGATCATCGCCTCATCGCCCGATCTGGGCGTGGGCCTGGGGCAGTTGCTGGAGCAGGGCCGCGAGACCAGCAGCATGTCGATGGTGTTCCTCGCCATCTTCCTGATCCTGATCGTCGGCATCGCCATCGATCTGCTGATCTTCAGCCCGCTGGAGCGGTGGGTGCTGCGCAGCCGCGGCCTCCTCGTCAGTCGCTGACCCACGAAACCGACTCAGGAACCGAGTACGTCATGGCTTCCCCCGTTCTTCTCGTCATCGCCCACGGCAGCCGCGATCCGCGGCACGCGGCGACCGTGCACGCGCTCACCGCGCGGGTCCGGGCTCTGCGCCCCGGACTGCGCGTGGAGACCGGCTTCCTGGATTTCAACGCCCCGTCCGTGCCGCGGGTGCTGGAGCGGCTGGCCGGGCAAGGCTCCGGCGAGGTGGTGGCCCTGCCGCTGTTGCTGACCCGGGCCTTCCACGCCAAGACCGACATCCCCGCCGTGCTGCACGAGGCACAGACCCGGCTGCCGCAGCTGCGGATCCGGCAGGCGGAGGTGCTCGGCCCGTCGCCGCTGCTGAACTCCGCCCTGGAGCGGCGGCTGCACGAAGCCGGGGTCTCCCCCGGCGACCGAAGCTCGACCGGGCTCGTCCTGGCGTCGGCGGGCTCCACAGACCCGGAGGCGATCGCAGTGATCGCTGAAATCGCGCGGGAGCTGCGGCACACCGGTTGGTGCGCCGTGCGGCCTGCGTTCGCCTCCGCTGCATCTCCCGGGGGCCATCCCCCCGCCGAGGACGCGGTGCGGGCCCTGCGGGCGTCCGGTGTCCGTCGTGTCGCCGTGGCCCCGTACGTCATCGCGCCCGGCCGCCTCCCCGACCGTATCGCCGCGGGCGCCCGGGAGGCGGGGGCGGATGTACTGGCCGACGTGCTCGGCCCTTCGCGGGAGTTGGCGCGGCTGCTGCTGCGCCGCTATGACGAGGCGTGTGTGCCGCGCGTGGCGGCGCTCACCGCCTGACCCCGGCGCGGGATGCGCGGCGCTGCACCCCGCCGCGCCGGGGGGCGCGGCGGTCAGCCGACGTCGAGGCTGCCGGTGCGGGTGCGCTTGAGCTCGAAGAAGTCCGGGTAACCGGCCAGCACCCGGAAGCTGTCGAAGAGCCTGCCCGCCTCCTCGCCCCGCGGGGCGGCGCGCAGCACCGGGCCGAACCACACCGTGCCGTCGACATGGATCGTCGGCGTGCCGACATAGCCGTCCGCCTCCGGGTCCTTGCCCGCATCATGGCTGCGCCGCAGCGCTTCGTCGTAGGTGTCCGCGTGCGCGGCACCGGCGAGCGCGGCGGGCAGGCCGAGCTCCGCGAGGGATTCGGCGATCACCTCGTCGAAGTCCTCGTTCTTCTGCTGGTGGATGCGGGTGCCGAAGGCGGTGTAGAGGTCCCGGAGCACGCCTTCGCCGTGCTCGGCCGCCGCGGCGACCGCGACCCGTACCGGGCCGATCGACTTGTCGACCAGTTCCCGGTACCAGTCGGGCAGTTCATTGCCGGTGTTGTGCAGATAGAGGCTCATGACGTGGAAGCGGAGATCGATGTCACGCTGCTGCTCCACCTCCAGCATCCAGCGGGAGGTGATCCAGGCGAACGGGCAGGCGGGGTCGAAGTAGAAGTCGACGACAGCGCGGTCAGTACCGTGATTCCGATGAGTAGTCATGGGCCGAGCGTAGCCAGCCATTGGCATATGGCTACGGGCCAATCAGCGCGACTTCCAGTGGGCCACTTTCAGGCGGCGGTCCACTGCGGATCGCGTCCGCTGCGGGCCAGTGCGCGCACCAGGACGGGTGCCGATCCGGGCACGTCGACCTCGTCGGCGAAGCCGCCGTACTGCCGGTAGAGCTCGGCGGACCCCTCGATGACGCCGAGGACGTACGCGGCCGCCTCGTCGGAGAGCCTGAGCTCCTGACCGGTTGCGCGGGCCACGTCCCAACTGTGCAGAGCCGTCTCCTCGATGAGCATCGCGGCGATCTCGGCCGCGGGGGAGGACGCATGGCCCAGGTCGATCTCGCCCTCCCAGACAGCCGGGTCCGACCAGGCGGCGACGGCCCGGTCGAGCTGCGCCGCGTACTGCTCGGCCCAGTCGGCGTCGGCCGTGAAGTCACGGGCGGTGAGCTCGTCGGGGAGGGGCGTGCGCCGGGCGCGGTGCTCCAGGCCGTGCGAGGTGTAAAGCACCCAGTGGTTGATCAGTTCCCGCAGATCCCAGTCACCGCAGGGAGTGGTGGGCGCCGTCAGCTGTTCGGCGCTGATGCCACGGGCGATACGGGCTGCCTCGGCGGCGCATTCGGTCATATGGGCGTGCTCGGTCTTCATGCACCGAACGGTACCGCCGGCCGCCGGCTCCCGTATTGAAGAAATGCGACAGCGTCCTGTGCCCATGTCCGGCTCGCTCAGGACGCGGCGTCGACCAGTGCGGTGAGTTCGGCCACGGGCATCGACCCGGGCTCCCGACGCTCACGCGCGAACGCGTTCGCGGTGCGCTGCAGCACGTCGTTGACCGGTGTGGGCACCCCGTACAGCCGCCCGAGCATCACGATCTCGCCGTTGAGGTAGTCCGCCTCGATCGTGCCCGTACCGCGGCTGAGGCTCTGCCAGGACGAACCGCCTCCGCGCGGCGAGCCGTCGAACGGCTCGAAGCGGATCCGGCCGTTCCGCGCCTTCGCCTGTTCCTCCTGGCCGACCGCGTCGATACCGGCGGCCGCCAGGACCGCCTCCCCCTCGGCGAGCGCCCGCTTGAACAGAGCGACGGCGTCGTCCCCGGTGAGCAGTCCGGTGACCGCCTCGATCGCGTTGGCGAGATTGGACAGGAGCTTGCCGTACTTCCAGCGCATGACGTCCGGCACGACGGGGGCGAGCAGCCTCGACTTCTCCAGGTCGGCGGCGATCCGCTCGGCCGTCCCGTCCGTTCCGGCGGGGTAGCGCCCGAGGTGCAGAATGCCGGTCAGCGGGGTTCCGGCCGCGGACACCTCACCGGGCCGGACGAAGGTGGTGGGCAGCCAGACGCACATCCCATACACGTGCTGGAAACGTCGCAGGGCGAGGCGTTCGCTCTCCACGCCGTTCTGTGCGCAGACCAGGGGCAATTGCTCACCGGCGGTACCGCCGCCCGCCACCGGCCGGGAGCTCCAGGCGTCGAGCGCGGCGGTGCTGTCCTGCGTCTTCACGGCGAGTACGAGGACGTCGTCGAGGGTCAGGTCGAGAGCTTCGGGCCGGTCGACGACGGGGAGGCGGTGGGTGCGAAGGCCGTCCGGCGTGGTGAGCCGGAGGCCGCCCTCGCGCAATGCCTCGTACTGCGCGCCGCGCGCCACGAGGACGACGTCGTGGCCGGCCTCGGCCAGACGTCCCCCGATGGCTCCCCCGACGGCACCCGCTCCCACGATGCTGTAGCGCATTCCTGCTCCCGTTCGGTGCGGCCGTACGTCACATGGTGGCGGTCAGATCCTATGCGGGACCCGGGAACTCGTTCAGGGCACCCGGCACCGAAACGGCTCATGCCATGTGCCCGCACACGGCACCGCAGATGTTTCTCATCCCGGACGCGGACCGCGATCCCTGCCCGCGCCGGGGCCGTCCACCATGATGACGCAGGATGTGAGGACCGGGGCCGTTCCACCATCGGGCTCCGCCTCAGCAACCTGGGGAGGTCTGAGCGAGATGCTGAAGCGCTGGGTGACGCCCGACAGCCTTTTACTTGTAAGGGTCATGAACCGCCCCTCTCAGGGATCCACTGGCCCGCGAGGTGGAGAACGGGCCCCGCCGGTTCACCGGGGAGCATGAGGAGACGACTCGATTCCGCCCCTACCTTCGGAGCAGCGACGACGGCAGGGAGCCGACGTCGGCCACGAGGGGACAGGTCCGTCATGAGAACAGTGGATTCGGCGCGCACGGGGGCGCCACGCGTACGCGGCATCGCCGCCCGGGCCGGCGGCTGGAGCGCACGGCACCGATGGGCGGCGGTGACCGTGTGGGTGCTGTTCGTCGTTCTCGCGATGGGACTCGGCTCAGCGGCCGGCCGCGTCGACGTGAAGGAGAGCGACCAGTTGTCCGGCGAGGTGGGCCGGGCCGTGCAGATCACCGAGGACGCCGGGCTGAAGGATCCGGCGGGCGAGACCGTGCTCATCCAGGCCGACAGCCCCTCGATGAAGGCCACTTCACCGGAGTTCCGCTCGGCCGTCGACGCCGTGATGCAGGCGGTCCAGTCCACCGGCGAAGTGACTGCCGTGACCTCTCCGTACTCGACGAAGAGCATCTCGGCGGACGGTCGCAGCGCGCTCGTGCAGTTCGAGATGCGGGGGGATCCCGAAACGGCGAGTGCGCGCGTCGAACCGGTGCTGAAGGCCGTCGACAAGGTCCAGGGCGAGCACGACGGTCTCGTGATCGAGGAGATCGGCAGCGCCAGCATGGGCAAGACCTTCGAAGACGCCTTCGGCGACGACTTCCAGCGGGCCGAACTCTCCGCCGTACCGGTCGCGCTGGGCATTCTGCTGGTGGCCTTCGGGGCCCTCGTCGCCGCACTGCTGCCGGTGGCTCTGGCCATCACGGCGATCATCGCGACGATGGGGCTGATGGGTGTGGTCAGCCATCTCCAGCCGATGAGCGAGACGGCGAACTCGGTGATGCTGCTGGTCGGTCTGGCCGTCGGTGTCGACTACTGCCTCTTCTATCTGCGGCGCGAGCGCGAGGAAAGGGCCAAGGGGCGCGACGCCCGGACCGCCCTGATGATCGCCGCGGCAACCAGCGGACGCGCGATCATCGTCTCCGGTGTGACGGTCTGTGTCGCGATGGCGGGCATGCTCTTCACCGGTCTCGCCGAGTTCGAGGCGATGGGGCTCGCCTCGCTCATGGTCGTCGCGGTCGCGATGGTCGGCTCGGTGACGGTCCTTCCCGCCCTGCTCTCGCTGCTCGGCGAGCGGGTCGAGAAGGGGCGGGTGCCGTTCCTCAACCGCCTCAAGCGGTCCGCCGGCAGCCAGCGGAAGTCGACCGCTCACCACGACCGCCCGCACCTGTCGGCTGTGCAACCGGGCGCTGCGAGCAGCGAGAGCCGGGTGTGGCGTGCGGTACTCAACTCGGTGCTGCGCCGCCCCTGGACGGCGCTGGTGATCGCGGCGGGCGCACTCACCGCGATTGCGCTGCCCGCCGTCGGCATGCACACCCAGAACCTCACCCTGGACCAGGAGTTCGGCCGCTCGCTCCCGATCGTGCGGACGTACGATCGGCTGAACGCGGCATTCCCCGGCGGAGCCGACCCGGCCCGGGTCGTGGTGAAGGCCGATGACATCAACGCCGCTCCGGTACGTCAGGCGCTCGCCGACTTCCGTGAGCAGGCCGTCGCGTCGGGTGCCTCCAAGGGCCCGGTCGACATGGTGACGCACGACGCGGAGAACATCGCGGTCATCGACGTACCGCTGGTCGGTGGATCCGATCAGAGCAAGGCAGTCAAGAGCCTGGATCTGCTCCGTGACCAGGTGCGCCCGGACACGCTCGGCAAGGTCGACGGCGTCGAGGCGCCGATCACCGGTCAGGTCGCGGGGTCGAAGGACTTCAACGACCAGATCGTCGGCGCGGTGGTGCCGGTATTCGCCTTCGTCGTCGTCTTCGCCTTCCTGTTGATGCTGCTCTGCTTCCGTTCACTGACGATCGCGGTGACGTCCATCGTGCTCAACCTGCTGTCGGTGGGCGCCGCGTACGGCATCCTGACCGCCGTCTTCCAGCACGGCTGGGGCGCCTCTCTGGTCGGTGCGGAAGGGGTGGGGGCAATCATCTCCTGGCTGCCGCTCTTCCTGTTCGTGATCCTCTTCGGACTCTCGATGGACTACCACGTGTTCGTGGTGTCCCGGATCCGGGAAGCCCGGCTGCAGGGCCGTTCGACCAGGGACGCGATCGCCCACGGCGTGGTGACAACGGCCGGCGTGGTGACCAGCGCGGCGGTCATCATGGTCGCGGTGTTCGCGATCTTCGGCA
Source organism: Streptomyces sp. NPDC056231 (assembly GCF_048270745.1). Taxonomy (NCBI): domain Bacteria; kingdom Bacillati; phylum Actinomycetota; class Actinomycetes; order Kitasatosporales; family Streptomycetaceae; genus Streptomyces; species Streptomyces sp. NPDC056231. Next base: position 110,210 of record NZ_JBLVKW010000013.1, read on the forward strand.
CGCTGTCGATGCAGTCCATGAAGCAGATGGGCGTAGGCCTGGCCGCTGCGGTGCTGATCGACGCGACGATCATTCGCGGGGTGTTGCTGCCGGCCGTCATGGCGCTGCTCGACGAACGCAACTGGTACCTGCCGAAGTGGCTGAGGTGGCTGCCGGACCTGACACACGACGAGTCGGGCGTCGCGGACGGGGTGGGCGACGACCGGGCCCCCGGCGCGATTCCCTCCCCTGCCGTGGGGGCCACGGGGGACAGCACGCTCACCGGACAGTCCCGGTAATCCCTGCTCAGGCGGGCAGTTCGGCTTCGATGAGGCCGACTGCCCGCTTTGTGCCGCCCTCCCCCGCCATGTGCTCCCGTACCGCCGCCGCCTTCGCCGCCACCACCGGGTCCCCGGCCAGAGCGAGCACTGCGCTGCGCAGCGCCTCCGGCGTCACCTCGTCCATCGGCAGATGACGGGCGACGCCCAGCGCCTGCAGCATGTCGGCGTTGCCGAACTGGTCGACGGCCTGCGGGACGGCGACCATCGGGGTGCCGGTGGCGAGCCCCTCCTGGCTGCCGCCCGCACCCGCGTGGGTGATGAACGCGTCCGCCTGCTCGAGCACGGAGAGTTGCGGCACCCAGGAGCACACCTCCACATTCGCGGGTACGTGCCCGAGTTCGGCGACGTCGACGAACGCACCGATCTGGAGCACGACATGCCAGCCGGGCAGGTCACCGAAAGCCTCGATGCAGTCGCGGTAGAAGCCGGGCTGCTGGGTGAAGGCCGAGCCGAGCGACACCAGCAGCACCTTCTCGGCATCCGCGGGCCGCTGCCACTTCCCCTGGTCGGCGCGGTCGCCCAGGCAGGCACCGACGAAGGTGTGGACCTCGCGGTCCACCCGGTCCGCGTTCGGCTGGAGCACCTCGGGGATCAGGACGACCGAGCGGCGCGGTCGGCCGACGAACGGGTCGGGATGCTGGTCGATGCCGTTCTCCGTGAGCCAGTCCGCGAACCGCTTGCGGTAGGCCCGCCCGCGTTCACTGCGCATCAGTTCGGCGGTCATCGGCTCGCCGACCTCCTCCTCGTACCCGTCCCAGGCGACCAGGTTGGGCGAGAGGGAGACCGCGGGCACGCCCCAGCGGTGGGCGAGGACGCGGGCCGGGTAGGAGGTGATGTCGTGCAGGACGAGGTCCGGCTCGTCCCCGTCGAAGGCCTTGATGAGCTGGGGCAGCGCCTGGATGGCGTCCTCGAGGAACGGCTCCAGGTGGTCGATCGTTTCGGTGCCCCAGTCCTCCGGTGCGGTGGGCAGGACCGAGGTGTAGAGCACCGGTTCGGCTCCGGTGGCGGCGATCTTCTCGGCGAAGGACGGCGGGATGGCATAACTGACGCGGTGCCCACGGCCGACGAGTTCCCGGATGACTTCGAGGCTCGGGTTCACGTGTCCGTGGGCGGCGATGGAGAACATGGCGATGTGGGCACGTCGGGTATCCGTCATGCCCACACCATAGACGAGACGAGACGTCTCGTGCAGCCGTAATTCGGGATCCGGTCAGCGCTGATAGCGCGCCAGGACCCGGTTCCCGTCGTCGACCAGGCGTTTCTTCAGTTGGTCCAGTCCGATCGCCCCGCTGTAGTACTCCTGGAGTGCGGGCGTGGCGACCTTGTCCTTCCACTCGGGGTAGCCGCGCACCGACTGAGCGGGCGCCGGGCGCAGCCCCTTCGCGAGGGCGACTCCGGTCGCCCAGCCGTTCTCGGCCGTATGCAGAGCCGGGTCCGCGAGCGCCGCCGTGCCGGTCGGGAGCATCCAGTCCCCCCGCGCCAGGCGCACCATGTTCTCCGGGCGCAGCAGGAAGTCGATGAACTCCACGGCCGCCTTCTTGTGCGGGCTGGCCTCGGCGACGGAAAGGGTCTGCGGGCTCACACCCTGGGCGAGTCCGTCACTGCCCGCAGGGGCGGGCAGCACGGTCCACTCGAAACCCTTCGGGGCCTGCTCGACGACCTGCTGACGGTACGAGAAGCCCAGCGGAACCATCGCGTACCTGCCGCCGAACAGCCCCGGAAGGGTGTCGGAGCCCCCCATACCGAGCGTGGTGCGGGCGGCGCTGTGATCGGTGTTGACCTGGTCGCGAATGGTGCCGGGCATGACCTCGTCGCCCTCGTCGAGACGGATGGCCACCTTGCCGTCGGCGCCGCGGTGGAAGAGCCGGCCACCGCTGGAGACTCCGAGGTTGAGGGTGACGGAGACCGGTTCCCGGAGCGGCCAGGCCACTCCGTACGCCGCCTTCCCTTCCCCCTTGCCCGTCAGTTCCTTGGTGACCTGCCGGAATTCGTCCCAGCTCCAGGGCTTCGCGGGGCTCGGGATCCGGACCCCGGAGGACTTGAGGATCTTGGTGTTGGCGATCAGGACCCGGGGTTCCTGGAGGAACGGCACCCCGTAGACACCGTCGCCGAACGTCGCGGTCCGCCAGCTCTGCTGCGGGATGTCCGCGGCCAGCCGCCCAGGAAGCAGTGTGCGCAGGTCGGCGAGATAGCCGCCGTACGCGAAGTCGACGAGGTCGTCGGCGGCGTCATGGATGACATCCGGTGCCTCGTCGCCCTCGAAGGAGGTGAGCAGCTGGTCGTGCACGCTGTCCCAGCTGCCCTGGACGTACTCGACCTGAATGTCGGGATGGCCCCTGTTCCACTCCTCGACCAGCTCCTTGTTGGCGTCGACGGACTCCTTCTGCCACGCCAGCGACTGGAAGCGGAGCTTGATCATCCCGCTGTTTTCCGTTCCGCCACCTTCGCTGCAGCCGGTGAGGAGCAGAGCCAGTGCGGTGGCCGCGGCGGCTGCGGTACGTACGAGTGCCCGCATCAGCTCTTCACCGCCCCGGCCAGCATGCCCCCGGTGATCCGGCGCTGGATGATCGCGAAGAGGACCAGGGAGGGCAGGGTGGCGAGGAACGCGGCGGCGGCGAGCGGCCCGAGCTCGGCCGCGCCCTCCGCGCCGAGGAAGTGGGTGAGTACGACCGGCAAGGTCTGCTTCTCCGGTGTCTTGAGCAGGACGAGCGCGAAGAAGAACTCGTTCCATGCGGTGATGAACGCGAAGAGTGCGGTGGCGACGATGCCGGGGGCCAGCAGCGGGACGGTGACCGAGACGAGTGTCCGCAGTCTTCCGGCGCCGTCGACCGAGGCGGCTTCCTCGAGTTCGGGTGGTACGGCGCGGACGTACCCGACCAGCATCCACAGCGCGAACGGCAGCGCCCAGACGGCGTACACCGTGATCAGCCCCCAGAGGGTGTTGATCAGGTGCAGATTCTTGAGGATCAGGAAGAGCGGAATAATCAGCAGGACGAAGGGGAACGCCTGGCTGACGACGACCCAGCCGGTGGCGGCCGCTGTGAGCCCGGTGCGCTGTCGGGCCATCACATAGGCCATGGGCGTGGCGATGACGACGGCGATCAGAGCGGCGGAGGCCGCGGCGACCAGCGAGTTGGCGGCGGCCTGCAGCAGGGGCTGCTCGTCGAAGGCCTGCCGGAAGTTGTCCAGGGTCGGATGCTCCGGGATCCAGGTGGGGTGCAGGGAACCCAGTTCGCGCGCCGGCTTGAAGGCTGTGGAGATCAGCCAGAGAAACGGGAACGCCAGGAAGACGAGGTAGCCCAGGAGCGCGACGTACTGTCCCGCGCGGGCCGATCTGCTGGTCCGGAGGCTCACTGGTCCTCGCCTCCCCTGAGCCGGCCGACGAGGTGGACGGCAAGGATCACGGAGATCACCGCGACCATCACACAGCCCATCGCCGCGGCGTAGCCGAACTGGCCGTAGAGGAAGGCTTCCTCGTACGCGAAGAGCATCGGCAGCCGGGTCCGGCCGCCGGGACCGCCGTTGGTCAGGACGTAGACCAGGGCGAAGGAATTGAAGTTCCAGATGAAACTGAGCGCGGTGATGGAGAGGGCGACCGGTCTGAGGGCCGGCCAGGTGACGGTACGGAACCGGCGCCAGGCACCCGCGCCGTCCAGGGCGGCCGCCTCGTGGAGTTCGTGCGGGGTGTTCTGGAGCCCGGCCAGAAGCGCGACGGTGGTCTGCGGCATGCCCGCCCAGACGCCGACGACGATCACGGCGGGCAGCGCGGTGGCGAGTCCGGTCAGCCAGTCCCGGCCGTCGCCGAGCCCGAGATCGCGGATGGTCTCGTTGAGGACACCCGCGTCCGGGTTGTAGACCAGTCGCCACATGATGCCGACGACCACTTCCGGCATGGCCCACGGGATGATCGCGAGGGCCCGCGCCAGCCAGCGCATCCGCAGGTTCTGGTTGAGCAGGAGGGCGAGGCCCAGGGCCAGGACGAACTGCGGGACGGTGACGCCGGCCGCCCAGACGAGGCCGATCCGGAACGAGTCCCAGAAGAGTGCGTCGTGGAGCAGGTCCTGGAAGTTGAGCCCGCCGACCCACTGGGTGGAACGGGTGCGGCCGGACTGGGCGTCGGTGAACGCCAGTGCAATGCCGTAGAGCAGCGGGCCGACGCTCAGGATCAGGATCGGGATCAGGGCAGGCAGTACAAGGAACCACGTACCGGCGTTCCGGTTGACCCGCGGGGCTGCTCCACCGTGCGTGGACTCCGGACTCCCGGGCGGGCCGTGCCGCCCGGTCTGCACTGTTGCATTCGCTAACGTCACGAATTCGACCCCCTTGCGTCATTGGATCGGTTTCACCCGGATCTGGCCGCTCAGGTTGCCCCCGCCATGGTGCTGACGGGTCGTCGGTTCGTCAAGGTCGCCTGCACAGATGCGAAAATCGGATCCATGAACGAGATGCGTGCGCGCGAGGTACTGACCGCTGCCGGACTGTCCGACGGCGCTGAGCTGCTCGCGCTGGGTGAGAACGCGGTGTTCGCCGTCGGCGGCCTGGTGGTCAAGGTCGGCCGGAACGCCGTGCAGAATCCGGAACTGCTGGCCCGGGCCGAGCGCGAGGTGGCTGTCGCAGAGTGGCTCGCCGGATCGTCGGTCCCCGCGGTGCGGGCGGCTGAACCGAAGGCGCGGCTGGTCGAGGGGCATCCGGTGACGGTCTGGCACCGGCTCCCCGACGCGGTACGTGCCGCCCAGCCGCGGGATCTGGCGCAGCTGCTCACCCTGGTCCACGCACTGCCCGCGCCGGAGGGCTTCACGCTGCCCCGGCGTGAGCTGCTCGGCGGGGTGGAGCGGTGGCTGCGGCTCGCAGGCGACGCGATCGATCCGGCCGACGCACAGTATCTGCGGGAACGGCGGGACGGATTCGCGGCGGCGGCTGCGGCGTTGGTACCGCATCTGGTGCCGGGGCCGATCCACGGAGACGCGCTGCCGCGCAATGTCCATGTCGGTCCGGACGGACCGGTGCTGGTGGACCTGGAGACGTTCTCCACGGATCTGCGCGAGCACGATCTGGTGGTGCTGGCGCTGTCCCGGGACCGGTACGGGCTGGCGGCGGAGGCGTACGACGGATTCACGGACGCCTACGGGTGGGACGTGCGTGAGTGGGACGGGTGTGCGGTGTTGCGGGGGGCCCGGGAGACGGCAAGTTGCGCGTGGGTCGCGCAGCATGCGCCGGGAAATCCGGCGGCGCTGGCGGAGTTCCGACGCAGGGTCGCGTCCTTGCGCGACGAGGCCCCCGAGGTGCGGTGGTATCCGTTCTAGGGCGTGTTTCGAAGGTAGCGTCGTGCGCCCGTAGGGCGGGCCGGGCGGCGTCTGGTGCGTGCGATCGCAAGGCGGAGGGTCGCCCCGATACCGGTCGTATCGGGGCGAGCCCGACAACGCGGCGAGCGTGCGTGCCAGGCGTCGCCCGGCAGGCGGGACTTTCGAAACACGCCCTAAGAGTGTGCCGGGAGCGTCCGGCGGCCGCTCAAGCGCCGGACGGGCTGGTGCGGGCGCGCTCACGCCGGACACCGGGGCCGCGGTTCCGTCCTCGCACGCCGGACGGGCGTGAGTGGGGAGGCGGGCTTGATGTGTGCGGGCGTGCTCGCCCTGCCCCGGGCACCGGGGCGCGCGTTCAGGTGGTGACCTGGGCCGGTTCGCGTACGGGCCAATGGGGATCGATCACCGCGTCCGCGGTGCCCTTGCGGCGCAGGAAGGACTGGAAGTCCGCTGCCCAGTCCGCGTACCACGTGACCTGGCGCTCGTGGAGTTCGCTCGCCGTCAGTGCGGCGACCGAGCCGTGGCGTGCGGCTATCGCGTACGCCACCCGTACCGCCGCCAGCGCGTCCGCGCTCGCGTCATGCGCACCGCCGTGCACCACTCCGTACTCGACGCAGACCGCCTCCAGGGTCCGCTTGCCCTTACGGTAGCGGTCGACCGCCCGGTCGATCGTGTACGGGTCGACGACCGGACCGATCCCGCGACCGCCGAGCCGGTCGCTCAGGGACGGCAGCCCGTGCCGGCGCAACTCCGCCGTCAGCAGCGTCAGGTCGAAGGCGGCGTTGTACGCGACGACCGGCACCCCCTGGCGCCAGTAGCCCGTGAGCGTCTCGGCGATCTCGTCCGCCACCTCGCGCACCGGCCGGCCCTCCGCCGCTGCCCGCTCGCTGCTGATGCCATGGATCGCCGAGGCCTGCGCGGGAATCCGGATCCCCGGATCCGCCAGCCAGGTACGCTGCCGCACCGGCTCCCCGTCCCTGCCTGCGACGCCGACGACCGCGGCCGTCACGATCCGGGCCTCCAGCGGCTCCGTGCCCGTCGTCTCCAGGTCGAAGCCGACCAGCGCCTCCCGGTGCCAGCTCATCCCGTACCTCCTTCGTGGTGCTCTCCCCCAGGTGATGACCACCCTGCCATGCACCACTGACAACACGTGCGACAGGTGACGTGCAGGCGGGCGGGGCGAGGGCTCAGGAGACCGGCCGGGAGTCCGTCCACACGGACTCGAACTCCTCGCGGTACGTCTCGAAGAGCCCGTTCTCGTTGTCCTGACCCGCCCGGACCACCGCCCGGCCCCCGCCTCTCAGCACCAGCACCGGCGCCTCCATGCCGCGTGCGCGCCGCAGATAGGGCTGGACGACACCCACCGCGTCAGCCCCGTCGCCGTCCACCAGATAGGCCGTGAAGCGCGGCGTCTCGTCGAAGACGTGGATCTCGAACGCGCCCGGATCACGGAGTTTGGAGCGGACCCGGCGCATGTGGAGGATGTTCATCTCGACCGACCGGCTCAGCTCGCCCTTCTTCAGACCGAGTTCCCGCTCACGCCGCTTGACCGCGCTGCTGGCCGGGTTGATGAACAGCAGCCGGATCCGGCAGCCCGATTCGGCGAGCCGGACCAGCCGGCGGCCGGAGAAGTTCTGCACCAGCAGATTGAGGCCTATGCCGATCGCGTCGAGGCGGCGCGAACCGCCGAAAAGGTCCTCGGCGGGCAGCTGGCGCTGCAGCCGGACCCGGTCGGAGTGGACGGAGACCACATCCGCGTACCGGTCACCGACCAGTTCCTCGACGGCGTCGACCGGCAGCCGGTCGGCGGACGGCATCGCGGCGCCGCTGCCCAGGATCTCCAGGAGGCGCGCCGAGGCACGCTCGGCCTGGGCGAGGACCGCCTCGTTCAGCGCACGGTTGCGGGAGACGACATTGCGGGCGACCTCCAGTTCGTCGAGTGCCAGCTCGACATCGCGCCGGTCGTCGAAGTACGGCTCGAAGCAGGGCCAGTGCTGGACCATCAGCTCCCGCAGCTGCGGAAGTGTGAGGAAGCTGAGCACGTTGTCGTCGGCCGGGTCGAGCAGATAGCCCTTGCGGCGGGAGACCTCGCGCACGGCGACGGCGCGTTGCACCCATTCCTGTCCGGCGGGCCCCGCGGCGGCCACCACCCAGTCCTCGCCGTGCACCGGCTCGTAGATCGGCCGCAGCACCGCGGCGACCACGGAGCGCAGCCGCTGTTCCACGAGATTCAGCCAGATATAGGCACGCCCGGCTCGCTGGGCCCTGGTCCGGACCTCGCTCCAGGCTTCCGCGCCCCAGCCCAGTTCGGCACCGATCTCCATGGGCTGCGCAAGCGATACCGCCCCCGGCGGGGCGTCGACGGATTCCCCCTCGTGACCTGGGTCACCCGGGGGAAGCTCGAACCCTCCCGAGCTCAACCGCGCACCGCCTTCCGCTCCCCCACCAACGATCAAGGAAGGGTACTCCGGGAGCGGGAGCCGGTGCAGCCGGATGGACAGGCTCCTTTCTCAACTCCCCCAGTTGCCGGGCGCGTTCCCTGCGGCAAGTTCTGCCGTAGTGAGCTGATTCATAGTGATTGAGCACCCTGTCAAGGGCCGCATTCCGGACGTGCGCCCCGGTCAGGTTCTCGGACTCCGGTTCCGGGCGACACGGAGAGGCCCGATGTTGACCGGTCCGGCGGACGTGGCCGACCGGACCGGTCAACATCCCGATGCCCCTCCCGGCACGCCCTGCCCCGTCGCACCGCACGGCACGCCCGCCCGCCGCGTCGGCCACAAGCCCTGGTGGCTCCTTCGTTAAGACCGACCGGCACATGGGAGGCGGCGTTGCGGGGCCGGGTCCGGGGCACTCTTTCGGGGAAGATCTGGCCGGGTCGGTCCCCAGTGCCCCCAGCACCCGGAGCAGAAGTGGAAGAGTCATATCTATGCAGGTCTGGCCGGGACAGGCGTATCCCCTCGGTGCCACGTACGACGGCGTCGGCACCAACTTCGCGGTCTTCTCCGAGGCCGCCGACCGAATCGAGTTGTGCCTGCTGCACGACGACGGATCCGAGACGGCGGTGGAGCTGAGGGAGACCGATGCCTTCGTCCGCCATGCCTATCTGCCCGGGGTGATGCCCGGTCAGCGGTACGGATTCCGGGTGCACGGGCCGTACGAACCGCAGCGCGGAGCCCGCTGCAACTCCGCGAAACTGCTCCTCGACCCGTACGCGCGGGCGGTCTCCGGGCAGATCCGGTGGGGCGAGGCGGTGTACGGCTATCCGTTCGGCCGGCCCGACGCGCGCAACGATCTGGACTCGGCGCCGCACACCATGAGCTCGGTGGTGGTCAATCCGTACTTCGACTGGGGTGACGACCGGCGCCCCCGTACGGACTACCACCGCACGGTAATCTACGAGGCCCATGTGAAGGGTCTGACAATGCTCCATCCGGGGCTGCCGAAGGAACTGCGGGGTACGTACGCGGCGCTGGCGCATCCGGAGGTCATCGCGCATCTGACGGAGCTCGGGGTCACGGCGATCGAGCTGATGCCGGTGCACCAGTTCGTCCAGGACCACCGGCTGGTGGACGCGGGGCTCGCCAACTACTGGGGCTACAACACCATCGGTTTTTTCGCCCCGCACAACGCGTATGCCTCCCGCGGCGACCGCGGAGAACAGGTGAGCGAGTTCAAGCAGGCCGTACGGGCGCTGCACCAGGCGGGCGTCGAGGTCATCCTCGACGTGGTGTACAACCACACCGCGGAGGGCAACCACCTGGGACCGACACTGTCCTTCCGAGGCCTCGACAACGCCTCGTACTACCGCCTCGCGGACGATCAGCAGTACTACATGGACACCACGGGGACCGGGAACTCGCTGCTGATGAGGTCCCCGCACGTGCTGCAGCTGATCATGGACTCGCTGCGGTACTGGGTGACCGAGATGCATGTGGACGGCTTCCGCTTCGATCTCGCGGCCACGCTGGCCCGGCAGTTCCACGAGGTGGACCGGCTGTCGTCGTTCTTCGACCTGGTGCAGCAGGACCCGGTGGTCAGCCAGGTGAAGCTGATCGCCGAGCCGTGGGACGTGGGCGAGGGCGGCTACCAGGTGGGCAACTTCCCGCCGCTGTGGACCGAGTGGAACGGCAAGTACCGGGACACGGTCCGAGACCTGTGGCGGGGTGAGCCGCGGACCCTCGCCGAGTTCGCGGGGCGCCTGACGGGGTCCTCGGACCTGTACCAGGACGACGGCCGGCGCCCCCTCGCCTCGATCAACTTCGCCACCTGCCACGACGGCTTCACGCTGCATGACCTGGTCTCGTACAACGACAAGCACAACGACGCGAACGGCGAGGACAACCAGGACGGCGAGAGCCATAACCGGTCGTGGAACTGCGGCGTGGAGGGCCAGACGGACCAGCCGGAGGTGCTGGAGCTGCGCGAGCGGCAGATGCGGAACTTCGTCGCCACGCTGATGCTGTCCCAGGGGGTGCCGATGCTGAGTCACGGCGACGAGTTCGCGCGGACACAGCACGGCAACAACAACGCGTACTGCCAGGACAGCGAGCTGTCGTGGGTGCACTGGCCGGAGCCTCGCAAAGCCGCTGCGGAGGACGAGGAGGGGGACGGCCCGGAGCCCCGCAGCAGCCTGCTGGAATTCACCCGGGCGATGGTCTGGCTCCGCCGCGACCACCCGGTCTTCCGGCGCCGCCGGTTCTTCCACGGGCGGCCGGTGGAGGGCACGCACGACGAGCTGACGGACATCGCCTGGTTCACGCCCGAGGGCAGTGAGATGACACAGCGGGACTGGCAGGCGGCGCACGCCAAGGCGCTGACGGTCTTCCTGAACGGGCACGCCATCTCGGAGCCGGGCCCGCGGGGCGAGCGGATCTCCGACGATTCGTTCCTGCTGATGTTCAATGCGAGCGCCGACACGCTGGAGTTCGCCGTTCCGGTGAACCACGGCCGACAGTGGTCGATGGTGGTCGACACGGCCCGCCCGGAGGGGGTTCAGCCGGGAGGGGGCCCGAAGGTGTCTGCGGGCGACCGGGTGACGCTGGTGGGGCGGAGCATGGCGGTGCTGCAGCGGCCGGCGTAGCCGTCGGAGCAGCACGCCCACGGAGCCGACCCCTCGTCCGGATGGATCGGCCGGATGCCGTGTCACAGTCGGCTTCAGGCTGGGTACGTACGTTCGCATGACGCCCACCGCCACGTACCGGCTCCAGCTCCAGCCGGACTTCCCGTTCTCGGCCGCCGGGCACGCGGTGCCGTATCTCGCCGCCCTCGGCGTCTCCCATCTGCACCTGTCGCCGGTGCTCGAAGCCGTGCCCGGCTCCAGACACGGCTACGACGTGGTCGACCACAGCCGTGTCCGGGCCGAGCTCGGAGGTGAGGCGGGGCTGCGGCAGCTGGCGGCCACGGCGCAGGAGCACGGACTCGGGCTGGTGCTGGACATCGTGCCGAACCACATGGCCGCCGCCCCGCGCCACAACCGGGCCCTGTGGGAGGTCCTCCGCGAGGGCCCGGACTCGCCGTACGCCCGCTGGTTCGACATCGACTGGGCGGCGGGCGACGGGCGAGTGCTGCTGCCGGTGCTCGCCCGACGGATCGGCGACGAGATGGAACGGTTCCAGGTGGACGGGGAGGTGCTGCGCCACGGCGAGCAGGAGTTCCCGCTCCGGGCCGGTACCGCTGGTCTTCCGCTGCCGAAGCTGCTGGACGCCCAGCACTACCGGCTCGGCTGGTGGCGGCTGGCCCGTACCGAGCAGAACTACCGGCGGTTCTTCACCATCTCGGACCTCATCGGGGTCCGGGTGGAGGACCCCGAGGTGTTCGCGGTCACCCACGGCAAGATCCTCGAACTGGTCCGGGACGGTGTCGTCGACGGACTGCGCATCGACCATCCCGACGGGCTCGCCGACCCAGCCGGCTATCTGGAGCGGCTCGACGAGGCAACCGGCGGGCGGTGGACGGTCGTGGAGAAGATCCTCACCGGTACCGAGCCGCTGCCCGCGGGCTGGGCCGTCGCGGGGACGACGGGGTACGACGCGCTGCACCGGATCGACGGGCTGTTCACCGATCCGATGGGCGCCACCGAGCTGCTCGGCCGGTACCGGGAGTTCGCCGGCCCGGCCGGGGACCGCGGCGGCTACTGGTCGACGACGGTCCGCCGGGCCGCGTACCGGGTGGTGACGCATGAACTGGCCGCGGAGACCGCCCTGCTGACCCGCCTCGCCGTACGCATCTGCGCCGAGGACCCCGCGCTGCGCGACCACGCCCCGTGGGCGCTGCGCACCGCCGTCGAAGAACTGCTCGTCCGCGTCCCGGTCTACCGCCCGTACGTCACGGCTGGCGGGCCCTGCACCGCGGCGGCGGAGGCGGCGCTGCCGGACACTGCCGTACGGGACGCCAGGGCGTTGTTCTCCGTGGCCGAGGAGGCGGCGGCCGTCGATGTGGTGCGGGACCTGGCGCTGGGGCGGCTCGGTGACGGGCCGGACCGGGCGGCATTCTGCGCCCGGTTCGCGCAGACCGCGTCGGCGCTGCGGGCCAAGTCGGTCGAGGACACGGCCTTCTACCGGTACGTGCCGCTGATCTCGGCGACCGAGGTGGGCGGTGATCCCGGGCGCCCCGCGGTGGCTCCGGAGGAGTTCCATGCCTTCTGCACCCGGCTGGCGCGCGACTGGCCCGCCACCGGCACCGTGCTGACCACGCACGACACCAAGCGAAGCGCGGATGTGCGGGCCCGGATCGCGGTCCTGTCGGAGTGTCCGCAGCAGTGGTCCCAGCTGCTGACGGAGCTGGCGCGGGCAGCCCCGAACGCGGTCGCGCCCGATCCGCAGCTGGCCTGGCAGGCCTGGCAGACGGCGTTCGGCTGCGCGGGGCTGCCCGCCGACGAGATGGCGGGCCGTCTCGAACCCGCGCTGTTGAAAGCCGTACGGGAAGCGGGCCTGTTCACCAGCTGGACGGAGCCCGATCAGGTCTACGAACGAGCGGTGTCGGACTTCGTCGCGGCCGGTCCCGCCGCCGGCACCGGGCCGGCACGGGAGGCGTTGCAGCGGTTTGCGGCCTCCCTCGAACCCTTCACCCGGGCCAACACGCTCGGAGCGGCCCTGGTGCAGCTGACGATGCCAGGGGTGCCGGACCTGTACCAGGGGACGGAGCAGGAGTACGTGGCACTGGTCGACCCGGACAACCGGCAGCCGTTCCGCCGGCCGCCCGAGGACGGTCCCGTCAGCGAGAAGACAGCGCTCACGGTGGCGGCTCTGCGACTGCGGCGGAATCGGCCGGAACTCTTCGGCGAGTCGGGGACATACACCCCGCTGACCGCGCAGGGCCCGGCGGCCGCGCACTGTCTGGCCTTCTGCCGCTCCGGGGAGGTCGTCACGGCGGTGACCAGGCTGTCGCTGCGGCTGGCCGGGGCGGGCGGCTGGCGCGGGACGACGCTGGCGCTTCCGGGCGACGGACCGTGGACCGATCTGCTCACGCCGGGACGGGAATTCCCGGGCGGTCCGGTCGCGGTGGACACGCTGTTCGCCGAACGACCGGTGGCGCTGCTCCGTGCCTGTCGTTGAATCCCGGGCGGACCGGTCCCGGGGCCTGAAGGCTGTCCCGTAATCCCTGGCGGGCGCACGGCGACAGCTACGGCACCTCGCTGCGTTGTCGGAACGCTCGAATACGCCCGGTATGAGGACGTCCCTCCGCCTTGCGATGCACCGCATCTGACGCCGCGCGCTGATCCACCAAGGATTACGGGACAGCCTTTAGGACCGGCACTCAGCCGGATCGTACGAGGAGGGTCCGCGGGCCGCGGGTGAGCAGTCCGGAACTGGACGGACGGAATCCGTCCGCCCAGCGGAGCCGGGGCATGGCGTCGAGCAGGGCCCGTACCCCCTGTTCGGCCTCCAGCCGCCCGAGCGGGACAGCCGGACAGGACTCCGGTCCTGCGCTGGACCGGCTCTGATCGGTCCGGAAGGGGTCGAAGAGATCGGGGGCGGCGTACCGCTCAGGGTCGCGGCCCGCCGCACCGATCAGACAGGCGACGGGCGCCCCGGCGGGGAGCGTGCCGCCGCTGACCCGTACCTCGGCAACGGTGCGGCGCAGCACGACCTGCACGGGCGGGTCGCGGCGCAGCGACTCGGTCCAGGCGCGGTGGGCGAGGGCGGGTTCGATACGCAGGGCGGCCAGGAAGTCGGGGGCGTCCAGCAGATTGGCGAGGAGGGAGGCGAGCGCCGTCTCACGGAGGCCGGTCCGGCTGATGCAGGGGGTGATGGGGTGACCGGGCGGCTGCGCCGGCTCCTGGGAGATTCCGGGGGCAGCGCCCACGGGCAGCCAGCGGCAGAACTCATCGACAAGATCGGCCTGTTGTCGCCCCGCGATGCGGTGTGCGAGGACGTAGGCGGTCCGTTCGACGCGTTCGGAGAGGTGGCGGGGCACGGTCGCTGTCGGCCTGGCGATGTCCTGCGGCCGGGGCAGGCAGAGCCTGCTGCCGTGGCAGAGCCCGCGCGGCGCGGGGCCGCCGCGGGGCTCGCCGTCGTGCGGGAAGCCGGTGAACCGCGGGTCGGTGAGGGCGGTCGACACATCGGCGTGCCGGCTGAGCAGCCAGGCGCCGAGGGGGGCGTCGTAGCTGAGCGGGTACTCCTCGCGCAGCACGCGGTAGAGCCGGTACGGATCGTGCGCGGCGCCGGGCGCGAGCAGGCTGGGGCCGGTGCCGGGCCGGGCGGCACGACGACCCGGGTCCGAGGCGGGCGGGGGTATGCCGTCGGGCGTGTCGGCCTGCATCCTCGCCCCCCGGGGTCGGTGCACCGCTGCGCGGCGCGGATGAACCAAGGGGACCACGGCGGAGCGCTCAGCGCCGTGGAGGTACGGCCGTTCGGGTGAGGGGGCCGTCGCGCGCAGCAGCTCCGCGACCGCCGCCGTGGCCCGCGTCAGCTGCACCCGGGAGAGTCAGCTGATCGTCGGGTGGGCGTGGACGCGGAACGTCCGACGTGGCCCGCCCCGCGTCCACGCCCACCCGGCACTCTTCGAAGCGGTCGGCGAGGACTCGCTCACCCTGGTCGGACGCGGCCTCCACCAACGGGCGTGATCCACGTCCCGGCTCAGGCCGGACGCCCGGGAAGCCCCGGCGCCCCGGGCGGTTTGGGTGCGGGCGCGGAAAGCCGGAAGGTGATCCGGCCGAAGCTCACCTGGTCCCCGTCGCGCACCGACACCGCACCGGTCACCCGCTGCCCGTTCACACACGTGCCGTTGGTCGAGCCGAGGTCGCGCAGGATCCAGCGGCCGCCCTGCACAGTGAGTTCGGCATGCTTGCGCGAGACGGTCTCATGGGTGAGCCGCAGTCCGTTCGCCGGGTCGCGGCCGATGAAAACGGGGTACGGGCTCGGGGCGGGCAGCAGCAGCTTCGGCAGCCGCTCGGCCTGCCAGGCCCTGCGTACCCGGGCCGGGAACCCGGACACCTCGCCGACCACTCGGAACAGCCCCTGCGTCCAGCGGCCTTCGCTCCGCAGGTCGGCGGTGAGTGCCGCCAGCTCCTCCGGGCGGCGGGCGGCCAGGGCCAGTTCCATGCGCCGTACGAACGTGTCGTGGGAGAGCCGACCCTGCGCGGCGCCTTCTCTGAGCACACCGAGAACACGGTCGCGCTGAGCGTCGGACACCCGCGCGGGATACGTGTGGAACTCGAAGGACGACGTCACAGGTTCAATTGTCGGGGCGACCGCCCAGGAGTGTCCAGAACAATCCCGCTGGCCGCCCGTCTGATCAGCGCGGAACGGACCGGCCCGATATTCGCGGTGGTGTCCGGGGAACGTTGCTACTGTCTGCCGCCGCGTGCCGTGCGGTGCTCACCGCACGGCTGGACGCGTCCCAAGGAGACTCTGTGACCGCTGTACCCGCGGCCCTGACCGTCCGTCCGCTCACCGGGCCGGACGAACTGGACCTCTTCTGCCGTCTGTCGTACGTCCTCGACCACGAACTGGCCGACGACCTCGCGACGGGCCGCCGCCGCCCCGAGTGGATGTGGGTGGCGCTGCGCGGAGACCGCGTGGTCGCCCGCGTCGCCTGGTGGAGCCAGGGCGGGGACATACCCCTCGCGCTCGACTTCTTCGACCTCGACGACACACTGCCCGAGCCCGAGCGCACCGAGACGGGTCTGCGGCTGCTGCGGGCGGCAGCGGCTGCCGTCCTGCCCACCGGTGTTCCGCGTCCCGAGTACGGTCGTTTCGTACCCCCGGCCTGGCGCGAGGACCCGGTGGTCCGCGATCTCGTCGAGGCACGGATCCGGGTGATGGAGCGCACCGGTGCGCGGATGCTCGTCGAGCGGCTGCGCCTGGAGTGGCGGGCCGGTACACCGGTGCCCGCCGACAGCGGCCGGCTGCGGTTCCGCCCGGTGACCGGGCGCGAGGATCTCCTCGCGCTGATGACGCCGGTGATGGAGGGCACGCTCGACGCGCACGGCCAGGAGGACCTGGCGTCCGGGCTGTCCGCCCGTGAGGCGGCGGAGAAGCATTACGACGAGGAGCTCGGCGCGTACAAGACCCCGCGCGAGTGGTGGCGCATCGCCGAACTCCCGGGCGGCGAGCCGGTCGGGTTCGTGATCCCGGCCCGCAACAGCTACAACCCGATCATCGCGTACATCGGCGTGCTGCCCGCGCAGCGTGGTCACGGCTACATCGACGACCTGCTCGCCGAGGGCACCCGGGTGCTCGCCGCGCAGGACGGGGTGGAACGGATCCGGGCGGCGACGGACCTCGGCAATGTGCCGATGGCGAAGTCGTTCGCGCGCCTGGGGTACGTCAATTTCGAGCGCGCGTTCAACATGACCTGGGACTGACGACCTGATCCACTTTCTGTCGTGCACCAGGTCGTAATTGGGTGGACTGGCCACCGCAGGACCGGTTACGGTGGCCACCCGCCCGAAGATCGAGGAAGGAGGCGAGAACAGTGCGTACGAGTACCACTTCATTCCCGCGCTCCCGTCCCGTTCGCCGGGCGGTTTCGGTTTCGGTCTGACCGGGAGCGCATCGCTTCTTCCGGAGGACTCTTCCATGACCGATCTGGTCATCCGCGCGCTCACCGAGAGCGACGCACAGCTTTTCCGCACCCTGCCCGACCGCGGCCTCGTCGGCCGCGCCGCCTTCGGGCACAGCTATGCCACCGTGCGCGAGGGCGGTGAGTACCGCCCCGAGTGGACCTGGATCGCCGAACGCGACGGTGTCGTGGTGGCCAGGGCCGCCTGGTGGTCGGGGCCCGAGGACACCGCACCCGTGACGCTCAACTGGTTCGACTTCGCCGACGGCGAGGACCAGGCGGGCACCGAACTGCTGCGGCAGTCACCGCTGTACGCCGAGTACGAGCTGATCCTGCCCGCCGGCTGGCGGGATCGGCCCGATGTCGCGGCCGCCGCCAAGGCCAGGATCGCCGCCGCCCGCGCGGCCGGGATGGAGCTGCTGGTCGAGCGGTACCGGTACGAGTGGACGCCGGAGTGCGGGCTGCCCGAGCGGCCCGGCCGGCTCACCTTCCGGCCGGAGCCGGACGACGCGGTGATCCTCGACGTGCTGCGCCGGGTCCACTCCATCACGCTGGACGCGCACGCCCGCCGGGCCATCGAGGGACCCGGCGGACTGGAGCAGGCGGCGCAGGAGGAGCTCGACTTCTTCCACTGGTGCCCCTCGCCGCGCTCCTGGTGGCAGCTGGCGTACACGCCCGAGGGCGAGGTGGCCGGACTCCATGTGCCCGCCCGTAACCCGGGCGGGCCGTGCATCGGCTTCATCGGGGTCGTACCCGAGCAGCGGGGCCACGGCTACGGGTACGACCTGCTCGTCGAGTGCACGCACTTCCTGGCCGCCGAGGGCGCCGAGTTCATCGCGGGCGCCACCGATCAGGGCAATGCGCCGATGGCGGCCGCGTTCGCCCGGGCGGGCCATCCGGTCAGTCAGGAACGCATCCATCTGGTGTGAGGTTCGGGGTGAGCTCCGCCAGCCAGTCCAGGCGGAGCTGCTGCTCGGCGGGGATGGTCGCATCCTCGCCGCGCGGCCCCACATTGAGCAGCAGATTGCCGCCCGCGGCCGCGGTCTCCGTGACCAGTGAGGTCAGCTTGGGGCGGCTGAGGAAGGCGTCCGGTGGGGAGTTCCGGTTGTAGCCGAAGCTGTGGTCGATGCCCCGGGTGATCTCGTACGGGTCCGGGCCGGTGTAGCGGGCGAACTCGGGCGTGCGGAAGTCGTAGTACGGGGGCTTGCGCGGCACGAACCCCTCTCCCTGCGCGATCGTGCGGCGCTCCCACCGGTCGTACAGGGCCTTGGCGCCCGGCAGGTGGAGGGCGCGCCACATCGGCGCGTAGGGGAACAGCCGGTCGTTGACGACGCCGTGCGGGACGGTGAAGCGGAAGTACTCGATGAGCCGCTGGACGTCGGTGCGCGAGCCGGGCCAGGCGATGTCGTTCCACAGGATGTCGGGCCGGTAGCGGCGTATCAGTTCGCGCATCTGGGCGTCGGCGTACGCGGGGTAGTCGCCGCGCGGCACGGCGGAGACGGTGTCCGCGCCGGTGCCGATGGGCCGGTCGTCGAAGGTCCAGTCGAGCCCGCCGGAGTAGTAGACGCCGAACCGCAGCCCTTCGGCGCGGACCGCTTCGGCGAACTCGCCGACCACGTCGCGGGGGGTGTGCCAGCCGGTGCGGTGCGGGTTGCGGACCTCGGAGGGCCAGAGGCAGAACCCGTCGTGGTGCTTGGTGACGAGGACGGCGTAGCGGGCGCCGGCAGCGCGGAAACTGCGGGCCCAGGCCGCCGGGTCCCAGCCGTCCAGGCCGTCGTTGAAGTCGTTGCCGAAGTCGGTGTAGGGCCGGGTGCCGTAGGTCGCCCGGTGGTAGGCGGAGACGGGGCTGCCGGGAAAGCGGAGCGCGTTCTCGTACCACTCGGCGTACGAGGTCCAGCCGAGTGGCGTCCGGCGGCCGGCGAGGGGCAGCTCGTCGGCGGGAACGTACGGCGGGGCCCAGCCCGGTACGGACGCGGGTGTCCAGTGCACAAAGATCCCCAGCTGGGCCTGGGACCACCATGAAGCAACCATGGCGCGAAGTATTGATCATTGAGGGGGCCGTTCGTAAGATCCGGGCACCCCCCCGGCCTGATCCGAAGGAGAGGCCCTGCGGGTACCACCGAGCTGATGGCGAGCGGCCGATGACCGTGGAGGACACCCGCACGGAACCGCAGTCCCGGGTGGGCGGCGGCTGGATCAGTGGTCTGGTGCTGGCCAACCTGGGTCTGTACATGGCCTTCCTCACCCCGATCCAGGTGCTGCTCGCCGAGCAGATCGACGATCTGACCTCGTCCGGCAAGGAGGTCGCGCTCGGCTGGGCTACCGGCGTCGGGGCGCTGGTCGCCGTGGTCGCCAACCCGCTCGCGGGTGCGCTGTCGGACCGGACGGGCGGCAGGTTCGGCCGCCGCCGCCCGTGGATCGTGGGTGGTGCGCTGGTCGGCGCGGCCGGTCTGGTGGTGACGGCGGCACAGGCGACGGTCGTCGGGGTGGCACTCGGCTGGTGTCTCGCGCAGCTGGGGCTGAACGCGATGCTGGCGGGCACGAACGCGGTGGTGCCGGACCAGGTGCCGGTGCGGCAGCGGGCGGCGGTTTCGGGGTACATCGGGATACCGCAGACGCTGGGGCTGGTTCTCGGGGCGCTCCTGGTGTCGGTGGTGGTGACCGGGATCGGTGGCGGATATCTGCTGCTGGCGGGGCTGGTGGTGCTGTGCGCGCTTCCGTTCGTCCTGCTGACCCGCGATCCGGATCCGACGGGAGCGCCGATGGCCGCGGTACGGCTGAAGGACTTCTGGGTGAGTCCGCGGCTGCATCCGGACTTCGGCTGGGCGTGGCTGACCCGGTTCCTGGTCCAGCTGGGCAATGCGATCGGCACGCTCTATCTGCTGTATTTCCTGAAGGACGCGGTGCACTACCCGGATCCGGACCTGGGTGTGCTGTACCTGACGCTGCTGTACACCGGTGGTGTGGTGGTGACGGCGGTGGCGGGCGGGATCGTCTCGGACCGGCTGGGCAAGCGGAAGATGATGGTCAGCGCGTGTTCGATGGTGATGGCGGCCGGGTCGCTACTGCTGACGTTCTGGCACACCTGGTCGGCGGCGATGGGTGCGGCCGTGCTGCTCGGGCTGGGCTACGGGATCTATGTGGCGGTCGACCAGGCGCTGATCACCCAGGTCCTGCCGGCGGCCGAGGACCGGGCGAAGGACCTGGGGGTCATCAACATCGCCAACTCCGCGCCCCAGGTGCTCGGTCCGGCGCTGGCCGCGCCGATCGTGGCGTACGCGGGGGGCTATGCGGGGCTGTATCTGGCGTCCACCGCGGTGACGGTGGTGGGTGGGGTGCTGGTGTGGCGGATCCGGTCGGTCGGCTGATCCGGTCAGCCGGCTGACTCCGCGGTGCCGGCCGCCTTCTGGCTGCGGATGACGTCGCGGTACCAGGCGTAGGACTCCTTGGGCGTCCGGCGCAGCGTCTCGTAGTCGATGTGGACGAGCCCGAAGCGCTTGCTGGCGCCCTCGATCCACTCGACGTTGTCGGTCAACGACCAGGTGAAGTACCCACGGACGTCGACGCCTTGGTCGATCGCCGTGCGCAGCGCGCCCAAGTGGCCCTCGAGGAAGGCGATCCGGCGGGTGTCGGTGACGGCCTCGTCGACGGCGCAGCCGTTCTCGGTGATGTAGAGCGGCGGAAGCCGGTCGCCGTAGCGGTCACGCAGCTGGACGAGGGTCTCGCGCAGTCCGTCGGGGACGACGGGCCAGCCGAAGTCGGTCGTCTCGTACCCCTCGATCCCGCGGATGCCGAAGGGGAGTTCGGCGGGCATCTCGAAGCCGGAGAAGGTGTCGAGGGCCTCCGCCCTGGGGGCCCCGACGAGGGTGGGGCTGTAGTAGTTGACCCCGTACCAGTCGAGTGGGGTGGAGATCGTCCGGAGGTCGTCCTCGACGGGTCCCGGCATCAGCGCGGCGATGTTCGCGTCGGGGTAGCGCCCGGCGAGGATCGGATCGGCGAACATCCAGTTGGTGATCGTGTCGTACAACTCGGCCCCGAGACGGTCCTCTTCGGAGTCGCCCGCGGTCCAGACGGGGGTGTGCGAGACGGCGATGCCGATGTTGGTGGCGCCCGCGCCCCGGAGCGCGCGGACGCCGAGCCCGTGGGCGAGGAGCTGGTGGTGGGCGGCGGGCAGGGCGTCGAAGAGGAGGGTGCGGCCGGGGGCGTGCTCGCCGAGTGCGTAGCCGAGCATGGTGACTTCGGCGGGTTCGTTGATGGTGATCCACATGGGTACGCGGTCGGCGAGCCGTTCGGCGACGATGCCCGCGTACTCGGCGAAGCGGTAGGCGGTGTCCCGGTTGAGCCAGCCGCCCGCCTCGTCGAGCGGCAGCGGGGTGTCCCAGTGGTAGAGGGTGGGGGCGGGGGTGATGCCGTGGGCGCAGAGCTCGTCGACGAGCCGGTCGTAGAAGTCGAGCCCGGCCGGGTTGACGGGTCCGCTGCCGTCCGGCACCACGCGCGGCCAGCTGACGGAGAACCGGAAGGCGTCGGCGCCGAGGCCGGCCAGCAGGGCGACGTCCTCGCGGTAGTGCTCGTGGAAGCCGGTGCCGCGGGTGGTGTCGGTGCCGTCCTTGATCCGTCCCGGCTGGGCGGCGAAGGCGTCCCAGCCGGAGGGGCCCTTGCCGTCGGTGTCGGCTGCTCCTTCGGTCTGGAAGGCGGAGGCGGAGGCTCCCCAGAGGAATCCCGGCGGGAACGTCGGCACGGTCATCTCGGCCTCCAGCAGCCGTACGAATGAGCAGAACCTGGCAGGGCAATGATCAGAACCAGACCTTAATCGCCAGTAACGGGCTCGATCCAGTGTCGTGGGCCGATGATCCCGACTTCTGCCGACCATGGGGCCGGAACGAGGAGACGAGGAGCGACGCATGCTGTTCGAGGTATGGGCACCGGAGGCGGATTCGGTCGGTCTGCGGCTGACGGGCGAGCTGCGGCCGATGGAGCGCGACCCGGCACGGACGGGCTGGTGGACAGCCGATGCGGAGGCCGCGGACGGGGACCGGTACGGCTTCGTCCTCGACAACGGCCCCGTGCTGCCCGATCCGCGCTCGCGCCGCCAGCCGGACGGCCCGGACGGCGAGAGCGCCGTCGTCGACCAGGAGGCGTACGCCTGGCGCACCGAGTGGGCGGGCAGGGGACTGTCGGGCGCCGTCCTGTACGAGCTGCACGTCGGCACATACACCGAGGAGGGCACCTTCGACGCCGCCGCGGCGCGGCTGCCGCACCTCGCCGAGCTCGGCGTCACCCATGTGTCGCTGATGCCCGTCTGCCCATTCCCCGGCAGGCACGGGTGGGGCTACGAAGGGGTGTCGCTGTGGGCCGTGCACGAACCGTACGGCGGCCCCGACGGGCTGAAGCGCTTTGTCGACACGGCGCACGGGCTCGGTCTTGCGGTGGTCCTCGACGTGGTCCACAACCACCTGGGACCGTCCGGCAACCACCTGCCCGCCTTCGGCCCGTACTTCACCGAGACCCACCACACGCCGTGGGGCGCCGCGGTCAACCTCGACGCCGCGGGATCGGACGAGGTCCGCGCGTATCTGCTGGGCAGCGCGCTCGACTGGCTGCGCGACTACCGGCTCGACGGACTGCGGCTCGACGCGGTCCACGCCCTCGCCGACACCCGGGCACTGACCTTCCTGGAGGAGCTGTCCGCAGCGGTCGACGCGCTCGCCGCGGAGCTCGGCCGTCCGCTGCCGCTGATCGCCGAGTCGGACCTCTGCGACCCGCGTACGACCACGCCGCGCGCGGCGGGCGGCATCGGGCTGCACGCGCAGTGGAACGACGACTTCCACCACGCTCTGCACACGGCGCTGACCGGCGAGTCCCAGGGCTACTACGCCGATTTCGCCGCCGCCCCACTGACCGCCCTCGCCAAGACCGTGACCAGCGCCTTCTTCCACAACGGCACGTACTCCGGCTTCCGCGGCCGCACCCACGGCCGCCCCGTCGACATCGCCCGCACCGCGGCCACCCGCTTCGTCGGCTATGCGCAGACCCATGACCAGATCGGCAACCGGGCACTCGGCGACCGGCTCTCCGCCTCCCTCTCCCCCGGGCTGCTGGCCTGCGCGGCGGCGCTGGTGCTGACCGGCCCGTTCACCCCGATGCTGTTCATGGGCGAGGAGTGGGGAGCCCGTACCCCCTGGCAGTTCTTCACCGACCACACCGACCCGGCGCTCGCGGAGGCGGTACGCAGCGGCAGGCGCCGGGAGTTCGCGGCGCACGGCTGGGCGGCGGACGACATCCCGGACCCGCAGGACCCGGCCACCCGCGACCGCTCCTGTCTGGACTGGACCGAACCGGAACGCGAGCCGCACGCCCGCATCCAGGCCTGGTACCGCGAACTGATCGCATTGCGCCGCTCCATGCCCGACCTGTCCGACCCGGATCTGGCATCGGTGAAGACGGCCTTCGACGAGCAGGCGCGCTGGCTGGCCTGTCGCAGGGGCGATCTGCGGATCGCGGTCAACCTCGACGAGAAGCCGGCCACGATCCCGCTCGGCGTCGGGCGGAACCGGAACAGCGGAGGCAGGGTGCTGGCCGCCTGGGAGCCGGTGGAGACGCCGGGCGCGGACGGGCTGCTGCATCTGCCGCCCGAGTCGTGCGTGGTGCTCGCCGACGACTGAGGGGCCGCGGAAGCGGGTGGCACCCTCATCTGCACCGTCGGAGGGTGCCCGACCGCTGCCGTACGACGTACCGGCCGGGAGACGGGAGCCGGGAACCTCGACCTGGGAGGACTTCCTCTTTACGGCTCATGGGAAGCTCTTCACATGATTCTCAGGCCCGTCTCACGTGCCGTCACACTGACCGCAATCGTCACTCTTGGCTCGCTGGCTCTGTCCGCCTGTGGCAGCGGCAAGTCCGGAGGCGGTGGTCAGACGAATTACGTAACGAGCACGGACGGCATCTCAACGGTTGCCAAGGGAGAGAGGAAGCCTGTCGGCCTGATCAAGGGCGAGACCCTTCAAGGCAGGCACCTCGACGTCGCCGACTTCCAAGGCAAGGTCGTCGTGATCAATGCCTGGGGTTCGTGGTGCCCACCCTGCCGGGCCGAAGCCCCGTACTTCAACAAGGTCGCCAAGGAAATGAAGACCAAGGGTGTCGAATTCGTCGGCATCAACGCCCGCGACGGCAACAAGAGTCTGTCCAAGGCCTTTGAAGACGACTTCGATATGGCATACCCGAGCCTGTACGACCCGGTTGGAAAACTTCTCCTGTCAGGATTCCCCAAGGGCACACTGAACCCTCAGTCCCTTCCATTCACTGTCGTTCTCGACCGAAATGGAAAGATAGCAGCCAGGGCACTCAGTTCAATCGACGACAACAAACTGCATAAGATGATTGACCCCCTGATCAAGGAGAACTAAATCAACCGACCCCTCGATCGCAATCCCCCACTCGGATCGATCGGCCCCATGCCGGCGTCGCGCCCCTGAACCGCCTCGCGAACCACTTTCAGGCATACACGGCCGAGTCCGGCTCAGGTGAGGCCGTGATGGGCGGTCTCGCCAACGTCCGGGCGAGGAAGGCGTTCACGTCATCGGTGTCGAACATCGCGCTCTTCCCAAAGGGAGTTGGCGGTTCCGGGTCCGGTGACAGCCCCAAGTCATGCCTTCCACAGGGTGCAACAGTCATGCCGGACCCGGAGGCCGGCGTTTCCGTTGCAGGACCGCGAAAAAACATGACGGGGCTGAACGCTCCTCCCGGTCCGGCTATTCGACGATCGCCAGCTCGCGCGCGGTCGTGTTGAGCCGGCGCCCGCCGTCCTCCGTGACGGTCACGATGTCCTCGATGCGGACGCCGAACCGGCCCGGCAGATAGATGCCGGGCTCCACGGAGAAGCACATCCCGGGCACCAGCGGCTGCTCCTCACCCTCGATCATGTACGGGGGCTCATGGGTGGTGACGCCGATGCCGTGGCCGGTCCGGTGGATGAAGCGCTCGCCGTAGCCGAACTCGGTGATGACGGCGCGGGCCGCCCGGTCGATCTCCTGGCAGGCGACCCCGGGCCGGACCGCGCGGCAGCCGGCCTCCTGCGCCTCCCGCACGATGTCGTGCACCCGCTGCTCCTCGGCGCTGGGTTCGCCGACATGGACCGTGCGCGAGGTGTCGGAGCCGTAGCCGTGCTTGAGGCCGCCGAAGTCCAGCACCACCATGTCGCCGCGCTCGATGGTGCGGTCGCCCGCCTCGTGGTGCGGGTTGGCGCCGTTGGGCCCGGAGCCGACGACGGTGAAGTCGACCTGCGAGTGCCCGAACTGCTTGAGCAGCGCGGCGAGATCGGCGGCGACGTCGGTCTCCTTGCGGCCGGCGAAGCGGACCTTCAGGATCTCCTCGTACGTGGCGTCGGCTGCGGCCCCCGCTGCCGCGAGCCGCTCCAGCTCGGCGGCGTCCTTGACCGCCCGCAGCATCGGCAGGGCCTCGGTGAGGGAGACGTACGACGTGCCCGGGAGGAAATTCTGCAGCCCGAGCAGGTGCATCGCCCAGGCGTTGTCGCTGACTCCGAACCGGCCGGCCGCGTCGAGCAGCGGGGCGGTCACGGCGTACGGGTCCTTGCCGTCGGTCCAGTCGCG
Organism: Streptomyces sp. NPDC056231; assembly: GCF_048270745.1. Classification (NCBI taxonomy): domain Bacteria; kingdom Bacillati; phylum Actinomycetota; class Actinomycetes; order Kitasatosporales; family Streptomycetaceae; genus Streptomyces; species Streptomyces sp. NPDC056231. Next base: position 135,440 of record NZ_JBLVKW010000013.1, read on the forward strand.
CAGGGTCAGAGCCGGGGAGCCGACGGCCTTCTCGGCGTCCGGTGCCTCCAGGGTGGGGACGACGAGGACCGGGTCCTGGCCCGCCCTGAGGACGAGGAGGGTGAGGCGTTCGGTGTTCACGGGGTGGTAGCCGGTGAGGTGGACGAGGTCCGGGCCCGGTGCGACGAGGACACCCGCGAGCCCCGCCTCGGCGGCGGACTCGGCGGCCCGCTCCATCCTCGCCCGGTAGTCATCGGCGGTGAACGGCACGGGCTGGTCGGGGCTGGACATGCGGAACCTCCTGGCGATGCGACACGGCAAACGACATCCTGCCCGGCGGCAACAGTCGGCGCGAGTGGGGGGTCAGGATGCCGGGCGCAGCCGTACGACGAGGTCGGCGCGGTCCCGGCCACGGTCGACGAGCCGGGCATTGGTTTCGTCGGATCCGGCCACCCAGCGCTCCGCGTACGGCCGGGGCTTGCCGAACCGCACATGGCGGTCGACGAGCCTGCGCATCCGCACGTCCGGGTCGAGGTCCAGGAACCAGACCTCGTCGAGCAGCCCGCGCACCGGCGCCCAGGGGCCGTCGTCATGGAGCAGGTAATTGCCTTCGGTGACGACGAGCGGGATGTGCGGTGGTACGGGAACGGCCCCGGCGATCGGCTCCTCCAGGGTGCGGTCGAAGGCCGGAGCGTAGACCGGCCCCTCTTCCCCCGGCGTGCGCAGGCGGCGCAGCAGGGCGGCGTACCCGGCGGCGTCGAACGTGTCGGGGGCGCCCTTGCGGCCGGCCCGGCCCAGCCGGTCCAGCTCGGCCCCGGCCAGATGGAAGCCGTCCATCGGGACAAGGACGGCGAGCCCGGCCAGCGCGCCGACGAGCTGGGCGGCGAGGGTGGACTTCCCGGCTCCGGGCGGCCCCGCGATGCCGAGTATGCGGCGATGGCCGGGGGTGGCGAGCCGGCGGGCGCGGGCCGACAGTTCACCGACGTCACTCAGGTGCATGCGGGGCATTGTCCCGGCAGGGGAGGCACACTCGATAGTGTTACGTATAACCCTTCCGTATGCCTCAGCTCCGCACCCCCGAGGAACCGCCATGTCCCACATCGCCCTGGTCACTCTGGTCGTCCGCGACTACGACGAGGCCCTCTCCTTCTACACGGACGCCCTCGGCTTCGAACTCGTCGAGGACACCGACCGCGGGGACGGATCCCGCTGGGTCGTCGTCCGCCCGCGCGGCGCCGCGGCGGGTACGGGGCTGCTGCTGGCCCGCGCCAAGGACGAGGGCCAGCAGGCCTCCGTCGGCGCGCAGACCGGCGGCCGGGTCGGCTTCTTCCTGCACACCGAGGACTTCGCGGCCGACCACGCACGGATGCTGGCGGCCGGAGTGCGCTTCCTGGAGGAGCCGCGCCACGAACCGTACGGCTCGGTCGCGGTCTTCGAGGACCTGTACGGCAATCGCTGGGACCTGCTCCAGCCCGCGTGAACCGCGGACTTCCCACCTCGCAGCAGGCACACGAGCCCTCCCGGACGACAACGCAGTGCGCGATGATCTCGGGGCCTGAGGAACATCCGTGCCAGATCGTGCGCTAGGCGTTCTCCGGCCCTGGTGGGCGGCTGACAGGATGTCGGTCGCGGGGCTGGTCTGAAGTTGTTCCACGGATAACACCCCAATAACTGCGGTAGCTTGATCCGTCACCTGCGGTGACGTTCTCCGGCAGCTACGTGAAGCGGCCCTGTTATCAGCGGCAAGGGGGAAGTGGTGCCCACCGTCGTATGTATCGACAGCTCTCCAGATGGGCCGAAACCAGCCTCATCCACAAACTCGGCCCCGGCCTCTTTGCCGCCACAGCATGGACCGCAACTCCCCTTGCGTGACCAGCGAAAACGCTAACTACCCGGCGTTGGGTCAGAGCCCGAAAGTGGCGGGACACAGTTATGTTCACTGCTGTGGCCCGGAGTTCCTGGCGGCGGAGCGGGCTACCGCTGCGGTTCGGTGGATGTGCATCAGCAGCCGCAGCATGACTCCGGGGTCGGTGACCAATACGCGCCCGTCGGGCTGCGGGCGCAGTGTCCTGGCTGCGCAGGGAACGACGGTGCGCGGGCCGACGAGGTTACAGCGCGCGCTGGTGAGCAGTTCCTCTGCGGAGGTGAACGAACAGGGCAGGGGCGTGGCGGCCTCCGTGGTCAGTACGGCGGTCGGCAGGGCCAGCAGCGGAGAGCCCGTGGACGGCCAGCCGAGCCAGTTCAGGGCTGTGGACCAAGGCCATGGCAGTGGCCCGTCAGCTTCGGGCAGAGCGATCAGCAGCGCGTGCGTGTCCGCCACCAGCGCCCGCAGCTTCTGCACCTGTGGCGGGAGGGAAGAGGTGCCGGGGTCGGCGTGCGCGGGCAGATCATCGGGCACCTGGCACAGGTCGACGCGTACACCGCTGGGCCCGGGCCCAGCGAGTGCGCGTAGCAGAAGCTCCCCGAAGGGGTCGGTGGTTGCGCCGGCGAACAGGCCGAGCATACGTACTTCGTCCACGGTCGTCTCTCTTTCAGCGGGAGTTTGACGACAGGGCCTAGCTGGGGCTCTGGCGCATGTACGGCAGCGCCCCGTCAGGCGCGCGGTGACGCGGTCCGACGGGGCGCTACGGGGGTTAGCCCTGCTGTGCTGCCTTGGGGCGCAGCCTGCGGGCGATCAGCATGCCCGCGATGGCGAGCAGGCCGGTGAGGACGAAGACGCCCAGCAGTGCGGTGCGGGTGGAGCCGCCGTAGTTCTGGGCGAACGCGATGGCCGCGCCGCCGAGCCCGGCGATCACGCCGGTCGCCAGGGTCTGGGCGAGCTGCAGCGCGCCGCTGGCTTCACCCTGCTGCTCCGGCGGGGCCTGCTCCAGGGTGTCGGTGGTGGCGGCGTTGAAGCCGATACCCATGCCGAGACCGCCGATGGCCCATCCGACCAGGGCGGTCCAGGAGGGGAGTGCGCTGGTCAGGATCGTCAGCGCGATCAGCGCGACGCCCGCCAGCAGGACGGCGAAGCCCAGCACGGTGGAAGCCGTGCGCGTGCCGTTCTTCCCGTTGTCCCGCTTGGCCTGCAGGCCTGAGCCGATAACCCAGGTGATGGCTCCGGCGGACAGGCCCAGACCGGCCAGTGTGGTGCCCATGCCCCGCAGCTGCTGCAGCCCGAGGGGCAGGAAGGCTTCGCTGCCGAAATAGACACCGCACAGCAGGCCACGGACGACGACACCCGCACCGAGGCCGGCCCGGGCGCTGAGAGTACCTTCCGGGGTGACCCAGCGCAGCGCGGGCACAGCAACGGCGACTCCGGCCACGGCCAGCACGATCAGCAGGACGAGGTTCTTCAGCAGCAGCGCCTGGAGCAGTACGCCGGTGCCCACGGTGAGCAGGATCGCGCTGGCCAGCGGACGCTTCCACCACGGAGCGGCCAGGGCCGGGGCGGTGGCGGCTGCTTCTGCGCGATGCAGGCGGCGCAGGCCGGGCAGGGTGAGCAGCGCGGCCACCGCGGCGATCGGCAGCATGAGCAGGAAGACCGAGCGCCACGTGATGTGGTCGGCGAGGATGCCAGTGATAGCGGGGCCGACGAGAGAAGGGATCGTCCAGGCCGAGGAGAGCAGGGCGTACATCCGGGCCCGCAGGCGCTCGGGGTAGGCAAGTCCGATCATGGTGTAGGCCATGGACATGACCGCTCCTACGCCCAGGCCCTGTCCGAAGCGGCCCACTAGGAACAGCAGCCAGGAGGGTGCGGCACCGGCCACCGCGCAGCCCGCCGCGAAGACGAGCATGCCCAGGGCCATCGGGCGCCAGGGGCCCCGGCGGTCGGCGGCGCGCCCGGCGAGCACGGTGCCGATGATGTTGGCGAGCATCAGTGCCGACAGGCCCCACCCGTAAGCGCCCAGGCCGTCGAGGTCCTCCGCGATGCCGGGCAGCACGGTCGCCACCCCGAGGGACTCGAACGCGACCATGCCGACCGCCAGCAGGACGCCGAGGGTGAGCGCGCGGTATGCGCCCGAGAAGACGCCCTCCTTACCGGCTCTGTTCTCTGCGGGGGGAGAGGCTGGGGCTTCTTCGGGGGCGTGCGCGGGGTCGCTGTCCGTCGCGTCGGCGGAGGTGTGGGACATGGAGTGGACTCCTCGAAAGATTCCGTTCCGTTCCATATCGGAACGTAATTGAATGCTACCTATACTTGCCGCATGGTCAACACCAAGAGCGACGGAGGAAGAGCCGGGGCCCGCAAAGCCTCCGGCAGGCCGCGGGATACCCGAATCGACGAGGCCGTGCCCGAAGCGGTGATGGAGATCCTCAACGAGGTCGGTTACGGCAGCCTCACCCTGGAGGCGGTGGCCGCCCGCGCCGGTACGAGCAAACCCGCGCTGCGTCGCCGCTGGCGCTCCCGCCAGCACCTGGTCGTGTCGGCTCTGGCCCGGACCATCGGCACTACGCCGACCCCCGACACCGGCTGCACGCACTGCGACCTCATTGCCGGTATCGGCACCCTCAGCGAGGCGTTCACCAGCACCGTGGGCCGAAGAGCGCTGCCGGGGCTCGTTGCGGACCTCGCCAACGACCCGCGACTGGAAAAGGAGTTCAAGGACACCTTCTTCCATCCGCGCCGCGCCACCACTGCCGAAGCGCTGCGTCGCGGCATCGACCGGGGTGACATCCGACCCGATGCGGACATCGATCTTCTGCTGGACATGCTGGCGTCGACCACGTACTACCGTGTGCTCTTCGGGCACCTGCCCATCACGCCAGAACTTGCCGAAGACGTCGTATCGGTGGTCATGGCGGGCATTGCCACCAGGCGGTGGCGTGACGAGCACGATCCCTCACGCGGCGTGTCAGGGTGACGTTGGGGTGTCGAGGGTCAGGCCGGTGTCGGCTATGAAGCCGTCGAGGGTGTCGGGCCGGTACTGAAGGCGTTTGAGTCGGTTGCGTACGAGAGCTTCGAGTCTGTCGAGGGCGACCATGGCGAGGTTGGCCAGGCTGAGCTTGACGTGTGCCCAGACCCATTCCACGGCGTTGAGGTCGGGCGAGTAGGCGGGCAGCAGGAACACCGTCAGCTACTCGCGCTGGTTGATCAGCTCAGGGACGCCCGCCGTCAGTTCGCTTCCGGCCCGAACCGGCGCTTGTATGCCGACGGTGTGATGCCGGTCTCGCGGCGCATCAGCGTGCGCAGATTGGCAGCAGTGCCAAGCCCGCTGCGTCGCGCGACCACCTCGAACCGGGACTCACCTCGCTCGATCAACCGGCACGCCAGAGCAAGCCGTTCCCCCGTCAGCCACGTCAACGGCGTCGTGCCCAGTTGCGCCTGGAAGCGGCGATGCACAGTCGCCGGACTGACCGCCGCACGCGCCGCAAGGTCCGACACAGTAAGCGGTGAGTCCAACCGTTCCTGAGCCCAGGCCAGGACAGGCGCCAGAGACTCGTCCGGCAGGTCGGGCATGGGACGCTCCACGAACTGCCGCTGCCCACCGTCCCGGTGCGCCGCGAAGACCAGCCGCCGGCTCACAGAGTTGGCGACCTCCGCGCCGTAGTCGCGGCGGACCACATGCAGCCCAAGATCGAGAGCAGCTGCACTCCCTGCAGCGGTGAGGATGTCACCGTCATCCACGAACAGCACGTCTGCTTCGAGGCGGACAGAGGGGAAGCGCGCCCGGAAGGAATCCGCCCACTGCCAGTGCGCGGTGGCCCGGCGCCCGTCGAGGACTCCGGCCTCGGCCAGTGTGAAGGCGCCGCTGCAGAAGCCGACCAGGCGCGCACCGCGGGAGTGTGCCCGGCGGACGGCATCGAGCACGGCGGGACGGCGGGGCACTTCTATGTCCGGCCGGTTGGGGACGATCAGGGTGTCCGCCGCGTCGGCCGCTTCCAGGTCGGCGACTCCCGTGAGCGTGAAGAATCCGTCTCGCATCAGGGTGCGGGGCTCGGGGGAACAGAGCCTGAAGTCGTAGAGATCACGGCCGATCTCCGGTCTGCGCAGACCGAAGACCTCGGTCGCGCAGCCCAGCTCGAAGGGGTTCGAGTTCTCGTCCACGATCACGACGACCCTGTGTACGCCCGCCGCGCGAGCTGCGTGCGAGGATTCTTTCGCCATGTGCAATTTCTAGCACTCACGGCGGCCATGCGAAACGGCTCAGGATGAGCCCATGAGCAGCGAACCCATCCCCCTCAGCAAGGCTCTGGCCTCCTTCGATGCCCTGTGGAGCCCCCGCATCGTCACTCGCGTCAACAACTATGACGTCCGCATCGCCAAGGTCGAGGGCGAACACATCTGGCACGTCCACGACGACACGGATGAGTTCTTCCTGGTACTCGACGGCGAACTGCACATCTCCCTGCGCGAGCCCGACGGGGAGCGCACGGTCCTGCTCCCACAGGGGGCGGTCTTCACCGTCCCCCGAGGCACAGAGCACAAGCCGTACGCTCCGTCCGGCGCCGCAATCCTCATGTTCGAGCCCACCGGGACACCGACCGTGGGCGATCGCCACGACGAGATCCCAGAGCACGTCGACTCAACAACCGGACACGCCCTCAACACCTGACCCCGACAGGCTTCGGACCCGCCACTGCCCATGGCGTCAGCCTGTCACCGGGTCGGTTACATTCACCGACTGCCCGGCGAGAGCGGCGCGGAACTCAATCCTCGGCGGTATCCGCGTCGCGCAGGTGGCGCATTCCGCCGGGCAAACACTCCACCGGGTACCGGTTCCCCCTGTACGACGGCGGCGCGCTGTCCACGGACGACCCCTCCCAGCACCAACCAAAAGATCATCCCACCCGGTCAGTCGACGTGACAGTGTCCTCAGGAACGGTCACCCCGGTCCGTGAGTGCCGCCGGGGTGCTGCTTGCCCGCGGTGACATGGGTCTGGCCTCGCTGGCTCGCCTCCCGTCTCGTTCCCGCGTCTGCGGTACTGCACGGGAGGGTGTAAGCAGGAAATATGCGCCTGCAGCAGCGGTTTGCACCTCGCCCTCGCCCACGGCAGGCCGGTGACGCTCTGCTGGCGCTCCCGCTGGGTTTGATCGTGGCGATCGTGCTGACCGACGTGCTGAGCCCCGGTTTGCCGATGGGCCCGTCGCTGCTGATCGTGGCGCCCGCGCTCACCGCGTCCTTCGCCTCCACCCTCATCACCGGGGCGATCGCTGCCCTGGCAGCAGCGGGCATGCTCGTCATCGGCCTCCAGAACGGCCACCTGCTCGGCGGCACGATGGACTTCGGCTCGCAGCTCATCGCCCTGGTGGTGGTCTCGGTGATCGTGACGGTCTTCCGCTATCTGCAAGAGCGGCACGCCCGTGAGCTGGAGCTGATACGGACGGTGGCAGAGGCTACGCAGCGGGTGGTCCTACGGCCGCTGCCGCGCCGGATCGGCCCGCTGCGGGTGGGCTCGGTGTATATGGCGGCACAGGAGCAGTCCCTGATCGGCGGCGACCTGTACGCGGCCGTCCGCACGCCCACGGGAACCCGGCTGATCATCGGGGATGTGATGGGCAAGGGCCTGACCGCGATCAGCGACGCAGCCCTGCTGCTGGGCGCCTTCCGGGAAGGCGCGCACCGCCAGGCCGGCCTGTCCGACCTTGCGGCCTACCTGGACCACAGCGTGTGCTGGAACCTGGCCGACCCCACCGAGGCGGAGAAGGCCGGCGAGTGCTTCATCACCGCCGCCATCCTCGACATCCCCGACACGCTGCCACAGGTGGACATGGTCACCTGCGGGCATCCGCCCGCCTTGCGGCTGCACGGCCAGAAGGTCTCCACACTGCACGCCACCTGCCCCGCCCCGCCGCTGGGCCTGGGCGAAATGGCCGACCACCACTACCACGTCGACACCTTCACGTTCGAGCCCGGAGACATGCTGCTCCTGCACACCGACGGGGTGATAGAGGCCCGGGACACTCGGGGTGTCTTCTACCCGCTGTCCGAACGCGCCCCCTCCTGGGCCCCTCACAGCCCCTCCGCGCTGGTCAACCACCTGCGCACCGACCTGCTCGCCCACGTCGGCGGACACCTGGCCGACGACGCCGCCGTGATCGCCGTCCAACGCAGCCGTCGGCCGACACCTACCGAGGCGACCGAAACCGCGCCCCTACCCCGACCCGTCGGCAGAGGCGGCCAGGCACCCGACTCGGCGACCTGAGCGGCTGTGTCTGATCCCGGCATGAGACGTCGGGCGCAGATCTGCGGCCGTCTGGGGGTGGCGCGGAGCAGGGCCGGCTTCGTTCATGTCTCGCTCAGGACGGTCACTGGCCGCTGCTACGTTCAGCGACATGACTGACCGTGCCCGGACCTCCCTGGCCGAGGCGAAGGCCTTGCTGAGGCGCGCGACGTGGCAGTCCGGCACCGGGATCGGCGAGCTGGTCCAGGAGGCGAAGTGGGCGGTCGCCCGGCTGCGCGGCGCGTCGCATTGAGCGGCCGGGTGCGAAAGGACCGGACGGCCGGGCAGGGTGTTCAGCGCTTCGCCCGGCCCTCCAGGTACGCGAGTACGGCGAGCACCCGCCGGTGCACCGTGCCGTCGTCCGGTTCCAGGCCGAGCTTGGCGAAGATCGAGCCGATGTGCTTGCTCACCGCCCGCTCCGTGACGACGAGTTCGGCGGCGATGGTGCCGTTCGCCTTGCCCTGGGCCATCAGTTCCAGCACCTCGCGTTCGCGCGGGGTGAGGCTCTGCAGCGGTTCGGCGGACGACTTGCGGGTCAGCAACTGGGTCACGACCTCCGGGTCGAGGGCTGTGCCGCCTGCCGCCACCCGGTCGAGGGCCTCCAGGAACTGGTCGACCCGGCCCACCCGGTCCTTGAGGAGGTAGCCGATGCCCTGGGCGCCCTGGGCAAGCAGCTCGGCGGCATAGGTCTCCTCGACGTACTGGGACAGGACGAGGATCGGCAGCTCGGGCAGTTCCGCGCGGGCTGCGACGGCGGCGCGCAGGCCCTCGTCCCGGAAGGTCGGCGGCAGCCGTACGTCGAGGACGGCGGCGTCCGGCCGGTGCTTCAGCAGGGCGGGAAGGATCTCCGGCCCGGTGGCCGCGTCGGCCACCACCTCGTGGCCCGAACTGGTGAGCAGCAGGATCAGGCCCTCCCGCAGCAGGGCGTTGTCCTCGGCGATCACGATCCGCACGGCAGCTCCACTTCGATGTCCGTCGGCCCTCCGGTGGGGCTGCTGATGCGGGTGGTGCCGTCCAGTGCGGCGACCCGCCGCCTGATCCCCACCAGGCCGCTGCCGGCGCGTTCGTCCGCGCCGCCGTGTCCATCGTCCCCGATGACCACACGCAAGGTGTCGGGGCCCCGGCCGATCCGGACCGTGGCGGCCGTCGCGCCGCTGTGCTTGCTGATGTTGGTGAGCGCCTCGGCGACCACGAAGTACGCGGCCGCCTCTATGGCGGCCGGGAGCCGCCGCCCGTCCTCGACACCGTCGAGGTCCGCCGTGACGGGTACGGCGACATCGGCGGCCAGTGCCCGTACCGCACCCGCCAGTCCACGGTCCGTCAGCACGGGCGGATGGATGCCGCGGACCACGTGCCGCAGCTCCGCGAGGGCCGCCTCCGCGCCGTCCTGGGCCTCGTCGAGGCGGAGCCGGGCGGCGGCGGGGTCGCGGTCGAGGAGCTGTTTGGCGAGCCCGATGCGCATCGACAGGGCGACGATCCTGGCCTGGGCTCCGTCGTGCAGATCCCTTTCGATGCGGCGCAGTTCGGCGCCGTGCGCCTCGACGGCGCCGGCCCGACTCTCCGTCAGCTGCGCGATCCGGTCGCCGAGTTCGGCGGAGTGCGACGAGGTCAGCAGCGAACGGGACCAGCTCGCCGCGAGGTCCGCGAGCACGGGGTGCCAGCGCAGTACCCAGCCCTGCCGCTCGGGAAGCGGTGTGCCGTACTCGTCGGCGGTGCGCCGGTCCAGGGCGTGCACGACGGTCAGTGCGGCTCCGTCCACGAAGAGACCGACCGGCCACAGGACCATGGTGAGATAGGCGAGTACGTTGCCGATGAGCGCCTGGGCCGGCAGCCAGAGCGCGTCGCGCCAGGTCGCGGGGTCGGTGAGGACCCGGCGGACCCGCTCGGACAGTTCCCCGCCGTCCAGCGGAAGATACTGCGCCGGGCGGAACGGCACCCCGAGCCGCGCGGCGGACCGGCGGCGCTCGAAGTCCGCGAAGCGCCGCAGCAGTTTGGCGGCCTCCGGCAGGGCGGGCAGCCCGATGATCACGGCGGCGAACATCAGGACGGCGACCACCAGGAACGCGCCCATGTAGGCGAGCAGTGCCACCGGGACGCCGATGAACAGATAGCGCGAGGCATCCCACGAACGCCGGATGGCGACTGTCAGCGGGGCGGGATCGGTGCTCATGTCAGATCACGTTACGGGGGCCCTCCCGACTGCGGAGTGGGGCCCGTCCCCGGCTCATGGTGGAGCTGGCTGTACCCCCGTTCCGGGAGCGCGCACTCTCCCCCGCATCACCGCTCGCCCCTAACGTTTATGCAGGTCAGGAGCCATATCAGCAACAGCGGAGGTAACCAACGGTGGACACGGTCACGGCAGTGCGGGCGACCGCGCTGAGCCTGGAGTCGGTGAGCCGGCGCTACGGGCGGCGCGGTCGCGCTCGGGAGGTGGTGGCGCTCGACGCGGTGAGCTGCGCGGTCCCGGCCGGGAGCTTCACCGCGGTGGTCGGCCCTTCCGGGTCCGGCAAGAGCACATTCCTGCAGTGCGCGGCGGGGCTGGACCGTCCCACCTCGGGAACGGTACGGATCGGTGGCACCGACCTGGGGTCGCTGAGCGAGGCGGCACTGACCCGGCTCCGCCGGGACCGGGTGGGTTTCGTCTTCCAGTCGCACGCACTGAACCTGGTGCCGTCGCTGTCCATCGAGGAGAACGTCGTTCTGCCGCTGGTGCTCGCCGGAGCGGATCCGGGCGACGCCGGGGTGCTGGCCCGGGGGCAGGATCTGCTGGCCCGCGTGGGTCTTACGGGGCGCGGGGCGGAGAGTCCGACCACGCTCTCGGGCGGCCAGCAGCAGCGGGTCGCGGTGGCCCGCGCACTGGTGACCGAACCCGCGGTGATCTTCGCGGACGAGCCGACGGCGTCCCTGGACCCGGAGTCGGCGGTGCTGGTCCTCGGTCTGCTGCGGGACGCGGTCCGGATCGACGGCCGTACGGTCGTCATGGTCACCCATGATCCGGTGGCGGCGAGCTGGGCGGACACCGTACTGACGATGGACGGCGGGCGGCTGCGATGAGCACGAGGATCCGGAAGGTGGAGACCGTGCGGGCGCGGTCCGGGTCGCAGCGCGCGTCGGCGTTCCTGGCCAGGCGCTCGCTGACGACACACCGGCGGGCCTGGGCTGCCGTGTTCGCGACGACGGCAGCCACGGCAGCGCTGATCGGCGCGTTCGCGCTGGTGCTCGGCTCGCTGCTGCTGGCGCGGCCCCCGGTGGCGCGGTACACGGGCGCGGACGCGGTGGTGGCGGCCGACCAGAAGGTGTCGTACACGGCGAAGCCGTGGGGCAGTGAGCCGATGACGGTGACGGCATATCTGTCGGAACGGGCCCGGCTGGACCGGGCCGTGGTGGCGAAAGCCGCGGCGGCCGACGGGGTGGCGAAGGCGGTCGCGGACGACTCGGTGCCGCTGACGCTGAGTGGTGGCGCCGGTGCGGTCGGCCGTTCCTGGCCGTCGGCGGTGCTCACTCCGTACGAGCTGACCTCCGGCCGGGCGCCGCGGAGCGCGGACGAGGTGGTTGTCGACCGGGCGCTGGCAACGGCCGGGGCCGAGGTCGGCTCGGCTGTGAAACTCCAGGTGGACGGCGCCGCGCGCGCGTACACCGTCAGCGGTGTCGCGGACGCGGGCGGCCGGGGCGAGGGCACCCCCGCCGTCTTCTTCACCGAAGCGCGGCTGACCGCGCTGGCCGGGCACCCCGGCACGGTCGACGCGGTCGGGATCGTGGCGCGGGACGGCGTCTCCTCGGACGTGTTGCGGGACTCGTTGGGCGACGCGTTGCCCGACCGTACGGACACCGGGCGCGGCATCCGGGTCCTCACCGGCCCCGCACGCGGAGAGGCCGAGCACCTGGACGCGCTGGGCGGGCGCGGTGATCTCCTGGCGCTGCTCGGCTCGATCGCGGGCACGGTCCTCATGGTGGCGCTTCTCGTTCTTTCCACGACCGTCTCCCAGGCGGTCCACCAGCGCTCCGGTGAGCTGGCGCTGCTGCGGGCTGTCGGCGCGACGCCGCGGCAGCTCAGGTCGGCGGTCGGCCGAGAGGTGAGCCGGGTGGCCGGTGCGGCGGTGGTGCTGGGCGGGGTCGGGGCCGTACCGCTGGGGCTGCTCATGCGGTCGCTGCTGACGACGGATCCGCTGCCGCTGCCCGCACCGCTGTGGCTGCCGCTCGCGGCTGCCGTGGCCGCCGCAGTGGTCGTCGCCGGGGCCGCACGTCCGGTCTCGCTGCTCGCCGCCCGGTCGATCACCGGGATGCGGCCGGCCGCCGCGCTGAGTGCGGCGCGCGCCCCCGAGCCGGCTGAGCCGGGCCGGCTGCGGACCGGTGCGGGCATGCTGCTGGCCGTGGCCGGGGTCGGTTCGGCGGGCGCGGCCATGACGCAGGGCGGTCAGGCGGCCGCAGTGGCCGCGTCGGGCGCGGCGACGTCGCTGGTCGTCGCGGTGGCGCTGCTCGGGCCGTGGATCGCGCGGGCGTCGACACGGGTGCTGGGTGCACCGCTGCGGCGTGCAGGCGGTGTCTCCGGGTTCCTGGCGGCGAAGTCGGCGGCCGCGCACAACCGGCGGCTGGGCGCGGCGATCACGCCGATCGTGCTGGTGGTCGCGTTCGTCTGCGTCCAGCTGACGGCGGCGGCGACGCTGGAACGGGCCGCCGACCGGCAGTCGGCGTCCGCGCTGCGGGCGGACCTGGTGGTGACGGCTCCGGCGGGGCTGCCCGGGGACGCGGCGGCCGCGGTGCGCAAGGCGCCGGGTGTGGCGGCTGCGACAGGTGTGCTGCGGTCGTCGGTCATGCTCGCGCACCACGAGATGGGCGATCCGAAGCTGGACCGCTACCCGGTGCTGGGTGTGACGGCGGCCGAGCTGTCCGACACGGTCGATCCGGGCGTCGTATCGGGTGACCTGGCCGCCCTGACGGGACGCTCCGCGGTCGCGGTCGGCAGGGACCGGGCGGACGAGCTCGGCGTCGGCGTCGGCGACCGGGTGCGGCTGCGGCTCGGTGACGGTACGCAGACGCGGCTGCGGGTGGTTGCGGTGTACGAACGGGCCCTGGGGCTCGGCGAGTTCATGCTGCCGCGCGAAGCGCTGACCGGCCATGTGTCGGCGGCGCGCGATGCCAGGATCCTGGTCCGCTCGGAGGAAGGGCCGGCTGCGGCGTCGGTACGCCGCGCGGTCGCCCCGTACGCCGGTGCGCAGGTCCGGGCCGCGACGGCGGACGACGTACGGATCGCGCCGTCGTCGTCGGAGGAGGACGACGCGCTGATCGTCATCGGGGTCGGGGTGATCGGCGGGTTCGCGCTGCTGGCGGTGGTGAGCACGCTGACCCTGATCACGGTGGGCCGCCGGCGGGAATTCCGCCTGCTGCGGCTGGTCGGGGCGGGGCGCAGGCAGGTGACGCGGATGCTGTTCCTGGAGACGGGGCTGGTGGCCGTGGCGGGCCTGACGATCGGCACGGCGGTGGCGGCGGTCCCTCTGACGGCGTTCGCGGTGTCGGCGGCGGGGACGGTGCCGTATCTGGAGCCGGTGCGGTACGGGGTGCTGGCGGGAACGGTGCTGATGGCCGCGGTGGCGGGCGTGGTGATCCCGAGGGCGTCCGCTGGCCGCGTCAGGAGGCGGTGAGGGTGCGGTGGGCGGCCCGGGGCCGCTTAGAGGAGCTGACAGAATGGGCGCCCGGCTCGCGGCGGACCGGCCGAAGGATGCCTACAGCACCCGCCCCGCCGCCCCCCGCAACGCGTCGAGCACCGGACGGATCAGCGGATGCCCCTCCGCCCCCTGCCGTACCGCGGCGAACACCCGCCGGGTCGGTGCGCTGCCCTCCACCGGGCGTACCACCACCCCCGCGAGTTCCATCCCCCGCAGCGCCGACCTCGGCACCAGTGCCACTCCGGCCCCCGCTCCGGCGAGTGCCACCACCGCGCGGAAGTCGTCCGATGAGTGCTCCAGTCTCGGCTGGAAGCCGGCGAATTCGCAGGAGAGCACCACCACGTCGTGGCACGGGTTGCCGGGGTACGGGCCGATCCACGGGTCCTTCTCCAGGTCCGCGATCGCCACCTGGTCCTGGCCGGCCAGCCGGTGCCCCACCGGCAGCACGGCGTCGAACGGCTCCGAGTACAGCGGCACCCGGGTCAGCCGCCGGTCGTCCTCGCCGGGCGCTCCCCGGTATTCGACGGCGACCGCCACATCGACCTGCCGGTCGAGCACCATCGGCACGCTCGCGTCACCTTCCGCGTCCTGTACCCGGACCCGGATGCCGGGCGCGGTCAGCGTCAGTTCGGCGATGGCGGGGGCGAGCACGAGCCCGATGCCGGTGGCGAACGCGGCGACCGTGACCGTACCGGCGTCTCCCGCCCCGTACGCGGCGAGCTCCGCCTCGGCCCGTTCCAGCTGGGCCAGCACCACATTGGTGTGGGTCAGCAGGATCTCGCCGGCCGACGTGAGCCGTGCGCCGCGGGCGCTGCGGTCGACCAGCCGGTGGCCGGTCTCCTGTTCCAGGGCGGCGAGCTGCTGGGAGACGGCGGACGGCGTCAGATAGAGCGCGGCGGCTGCCGCAGTCACGGTGCGGTGGTCGGCCACCGCACGGAGAATACGCAGCCGCCGTGCATCGATCATGTGATCCATTGTCCCAGGTCCCGGGGGGTGTACGGGACCTGGGACCGCCCCGCTCGTGGAGCTACTCGCCGAGCGCGGCCCGCGCCTCGACGAACGCGTCCACCGCACGGTTCACGTCGTCCGTCGAGTGCGCGGCCGACAGCTGGACGCGGATGCGCGCCGCGCCCTGCGGGACGACCGGGTAGGAGAACCCGATCACATACACACCGCGCTCCAGGAGCAGCTCCGCCATCCGGCCTGCCTTCGCCGCGTCCCCGATCATCACGGGGGCGATGGCGTGGTCGCCGGGCAGGATGTCGAAGCCCTCCTCGGTCATCCGGTTACGGAAGAGCGCGGTGTTGGCAGCCAGCCGCTCGCGCAGGTCACCGGCGGACTCCAGGAGGTCGATGACCTTGAGTGAGGCCGCCGCGATGACCGGGGCGAGGGAGTTGGAGAAGAGGTACGGACGGGACCGCTGGCGCAGCAGTGCGACGATCTCGGCGCGGGCCGCTACGTAGCCGCCGGAGGCACCGCCGAGCGCCTTGCCGAGCGTGCCGGTGATGATGTCGACGCGGTCCATGACGTCGTGCAGTTCAGGCGTGCCGCGGCCGCCGGGGCCCACGAAGCCGACGGCGTGCGAGTCGTCGACCATGACCATGGCGTCGTACCGGTCGGCCAGGTCGCAGATCTCGCGGAGCGGGGCGACGTACCCGTCCATGGAGAACACGCCGTCGGTGACGATGAGCCGGCGCCGCGCCCCGGACGCCTCCTTGAGCTGCTGCTCCAGGTCGTCCATGTCGCGGTTGGCGTAGCGGAACCGCTTGGCCTTGGAGAGGCGGATGCCGTCGATGATGGAGGCGTGGTTGAGGGCGTCGGAGATGACCGCGTCCTCCGGGCCGAGGACGGTCTCGAACACGCCGCCGTTGGCGTCGAAGCAGGAGGAGTAGAGGATCGTGTCCTCCTGGCCGAGGAACGACGAGAGCCGCTGCTCCAGCTCCTTGTGGACCTCCTGCGTTCCGCAGATGAAGCGGACCGAGGCCATCCCGTAGCCCCAGCGGTCCAGCGCCTCGTGGGCGGCGCTGATCACCTCGGGGTGGTCGGCGAGCCCCAGGTAGTTGTTGGCGCAGAAGTTGAGCACCTCACCGGGGCGGCCACCGGCGGTGACGGCGACGGACGCGGACTGCGGGGTGCCGATCACACGCTCGGGCTTGTGGAGCCCGGCGGCCTTGATCTCGTCGAGGGTCGTGCGCATGTCGTCGCGTACGGAGTCGAACATGAGGGGTGTCTCCTGGTGTGTACGGGCCGGTACGAGGTCGGTCAGACGGTCCAGTCGAGGATGACCTTGCCGCCGCGCCCGCTCGCCGCGTCGTCGAAGGCCGCCTCGAAGTCGCGGTAGCCGTACCGTCCGGTGACCACGGGGGCGAGGTCGAGGCCGCCCTCGAGCAGCACGGACATGGCGTACCAGGTCTCGTACATCTCGCGGCCGTAGATGCCCTTGATCGTGATCATCGAGGTGACGACGCGGGACCAGTCGACGGCGAACTCCTCGGACGGCAGTCCGAGCATGGCGATCCGTCCGCCGTGCGTCATGTTCGCGATCATGTCGCGCATGGCCTCGGGGCGGCCGGACATCTCCAGGCCGATGTCGAAGCCCTCGCGCAGGCCGAGGTGGCGCTGGCCGTCGGCGATGGTCTCCTCGGCGACGTTGAGGGCGAGGCTGACGCCAACCTTCCGGGCGAGTTCGAGCCGGGCCTCGCTGACGTCGGTGATGACGACGTTGCGGGCGCCCGCGTGCTTGGCGACGGCCGCGGCCATGATGCCGATCGGGCCGGCGCCGGTGATCAGGACGTCCTCGCCGACCAGCGGGAAGGACAGCGCGGTGTGCACGGCGTTGCCGAACGGGTCGAAGATCGCGGCGATGTCGAGGTCGACCGGGACCCGGTGCACCCACACGTTGGAGGCGGGCAGCGCGACGTACTCGGCGAACGCCCCGTCCCGGCCGACGCCAAGCCCAAGAGTGGCGCGGCAGAGGTGGCGGCGTCCGGCCAGACAGTTGCGGCACTTCCCGCAGACCAG
This sequence comes from Streptomyces sp. NPDC056231, assembly GCF_048270745.1. Lineage (NCBI taxonomy): Bacteria > Bacillati > Actinomycetota > Actinomycetes > Kitasatosporales > Streptomycetaceae > Streptomyces > Streptomyces sp. NPDC056231. The sequence continues at coordinate 152,245 of NZ_JBLVKW010000013.1, forward strand.
GTGGCCTTCGCCGCTGACCAGGTCGCCGACGGTGATGTCGACGACATCGGCGCCGATCGCGGCGACCTCGCCGACGAACTCGTGACCGAGGACGAGCGGCGTCTTCACGGCCTGCTGTGCCCAGCCGTCGTAGTTGCGGATGTGCAGGTCGGTTCCGCAGATGCCGGTACGGAGGACCTTGATCAGCACGTCCGAGGGGCCGATCTCCGGCTCGGGAACGTCCATCAGCCAGAGTCCGGGCTCGGCCTTCTGCTTCACAAGTGCCTTCACGGCTGCGGCTCCCTGTACGTGGTGCGAGGTGAACGCCCCGGGCCGGGGGCAGCCTGAAGGGAGCCTGCGGCCCGGGGAAGATGAGAGGGACGGCATGGGGGCAGCGCGCACGGTGATCGGCTGCCGCGCACCATCCTCCGCCGTCACGGAGAAATCTGCCGTACCCCGCGCCACAGGTCCATCGAGGTTTTCTTAAGCGCAGCCGCAGCTCCGCTTCATGCCCGCCCCGCGCGGAAGGGGCCGGCCGCCCTTCGGTGCGGGCG
>NZ_JBLVKW010000014.1:0-152113 GCF_048270745.1 Streptomyces sp. NPDC056231
GGCTTCGAGCGCCGTGAGGACCGGCCGCGTGGGCCCCGTCGCGACGACGACAGCCGTGGCGGCGGCTTCCGCCGTGACGACAGCCGCGGCGGCGGTTCCGGTGGTGGTTTCCGCCGGGATGACAGTCGACCCACGAGCGGCGACCGGAGCGGCTTCCGTCGCGACGACCGTGCCGGTGGCTTCCGTCGGGATGACAGTCGTGGCGGTGGCGGCGCCGGCAGGTTCCCCCGCGATGATCGTGCGCCGCGTCGTGAGGACGACCGTGGTGGGTACCGCGGGCCGCGTCGTGAGGACGAGCGTGGTGGGTACCGTGGCCCGCGTCGCGATGACGAGCGTGGTGGGCGTCCCGGTGGTGGCTTCGAGCGCCGTGAGGACCGGCCGCGTGGGCCCCGTCGCGACGACGACAGCCGTGGCGGCGGCTTCCGCCGTGACGACAGCCGCGGCGGCGGTGGATACCGCGGGCAGCGGGGCGACCGCGAGCGTGGTGGCTACCGGGGGCGCGACGACCGTGGTGGCTACGACCGCCGGGACGACCGGGACCGTGAGCCGATCAAGCGGCTTCCCATTCCTGACGACGTCACCGGTGACGAGATCGACAAGGATGTGCGGCAGGAGCTGATGAGCCTGCCGAAGACCCTGGCCGAGGATGTTGCCCGCAACCTCGTCATGGTCGCCCGGCTCATCGACGAGGACCCCGAGCAGGCCTACGCGTACTCGCGTATCGCGCTGCGGCTGGCCTCGCGGGTGGCTGCTGTGCGGGAGGCGGCCGGCTTTGCCGCGTACGCGACGCAGAAGTACTCGGAGGCGCTGGCCGAGTTCCGGGCGGCGAAGCGGATGACCGGTTCCGTGGAGCTGTGGCCCGTCATGGCCGACTGCGAGCGTGGACTCGGGCGGCCCGAGCGAGCGATGGCCATGGCCGGTGACCCCGAGGTGCAGAAGCTGGACAAGGCCGGGCAGGTCGAGATGCGCCTGGTGGCCGCCGGGGCGCGCAGGGACATGGGGCAGATCGATGCCGCCATCGTCACCTTGCAGAGCTCCGAGCTCGCATCGAGTGCCGTGCACCCGTGGACGCCGCGACTGCGCTATGCGTACGCCGATGCACTGCTGGCCGCGGGGCGCGAGGACGAGGCGCGTGAATGGTTCGCGAAGGCCTTGGAGGCCGACAAGGACGGGGCCACAGACGCGTCGGACCGGCTCGCCGAGCTGGACGGTGTCGAGTTCGTCGACGCTCTCGGTGAGAGCGAGGACGACGAGACGGCCGAGGCCGAAGCCGGCACCGACGCTGATGTCGATGGCGATGTCGACGATGCGGATGTGGACGGGTCGACGAAGGCGTAAGGCATGAGAGAGGGCGGCATCCCGGGCGGGATGCCGCCCTCTTTTTTGTGTCTGGCGTCCGTGCCCGCGGTCAGTCGAGGGTGAGGCTGCGCAGGACCAGGCCGGTGGCCGGCTTGGGGCCGAACGAGGTCGACTTGCGGGGCATGGTGACGCCCTGCCGGGCCAGGTCCCGGACGACTTCTTCGCGTACCGGATGCATCAGGACCGCGGTGGCGTTGCGGCGCTCAGCCTGTTCCACGGCTGCCTCGGTGTCGTGTATGTACGCGATGCGTTCCGGGCTGTCGGGGATCTGCCACACATGATCGAGAAGCGTCGCGTGCAGGACCGTCGCATCGAGAGTGCGCCAGGCGAGTGGGCGGTCCGCCGGGATCGTGCGGGCCAGCAGGGCCTCGTCCGGGCGGTCGACGAGATGGAATCGGCCGTCGCCCGCCAGCAGGAAGGCGTTGCCCTCGGCGGCTGCCTCGGCGAGGGCATCGAGGGCAACGGGAAGTGGTTCCTGGATGTCGCGGACTCGGAAGGCGCCGTTCAACGCGGCCAGCGCGTCAGCGACGGTGAGGCGGTGCAGCAGCCGGTGGATGGCGCGGACCCGGAGCGGGTAGCGGGCCGTGTCGACGAGGAGGACCAGGCCGAAGTCCCAGGGGCCCGGGTCGGTGTGTTCCTGCTGCAGCCGGAGGTAGGTGGCCCAGCGGTGGTGGCCGTCGGCGATGAGCGCCTGGTGGTGAGTGAGGTCGGTCTCGATCTCGGACCGGTCGGCCGGGTCGGTGACCGCCCAGAGCTGGTGCCGGTAGCCGTCCTCGGTGGTCGTGGCGAGCAGCGGCGGCCGGTGGATGGTGCGCTCGATCACAGCGGTTGTGCCGGTCGCTTCGCCCTCGCTGCGGTAGGTGAGCAGGAGCGGTTCCAGGTGGGCGGCTGTGGTGCGCATCAGGTTGGCGCGATCCTCGACGACATGGGCCATGACGTCCTCGTGCGGCAGGACGATGCCGTCGGCGGGGGAGGAGAGCGCCAGTGCGCCCACGATGCCGCGTTGCAGGATCTCGCCGCTGCGCTGCTCGTAGACGTAGAGCGCGGGCTCGCTCTCGGGGGCCAGTATGCCCTCGTCGAGCCAGCGGTTCAGAGTCTCCGCGGCCTGCTCCTGGCGGGCATCGGGCGTGTCGGCCTGCGGCAGGATCAATCGGACGATGTTGTGCGGGTCCGCCGATTCCAGGTGGTGCAGCCCGTCGGGGCGCACGACGACGTCATAGGGCGGTGAGGTCACCGCGGCGAGACTGCCGACCCGCTCGGGGACGTAGCGCAGCCCGCGGAACGGGATCAGGCGCAGCCCCTGGCCGGTGGGACCTGGTGTCTTCATTTCTGCATCGTATGTGCGTTGTGGCGATGCGCGATGATCGGGGGAGAAGCATGCAATGAGGAGCGCAAAGATATGAGTCAGGCGAGCAGGACTCGGCCGAGCGGAATCAGCACTGCGCTGAGCGAGGCGTACGACACGGCTCTGCTGGATCTTGACGGGGTGGTGTACGCGGGCGGTCACGCGATCGTGCATGCCGTCGATTCGCTGGGCGCCGCGCGGGACGGGGGAATGCATCTCGCGTACGTGACCAACAATGCGCTGCGCACGCCGGCTGCCGTGGCGGACCATCTGACCGAGCTGGGGGTGCCGGCCGAGCCCGCCGACGTGATCACCTCGGCGCAGGCGGTGGCGCGGCTGATGGCCGATCAGCTGCCGCCCGGTGCCCGGGTGCTTGTGGTCGGGGGCGAGGGGCTGAAGGTCGCGCTGGTGGAGCGCGGGCTGGTGCCGGTGGAGTCGGCGGACGACGAGCCGGTGGCGGTGGCGCAGGGGTACGGCGGTCCCGACATGGCGTGGGGACGGTTCGCGGAGGCTGCGTATGCGATCAACCGAGGGGTGCCGTGGTTCGTGTCCAACACCGATCTGACGATTCCGAGCGCTCGGGGGATCGCGCCGGGCAATGGTGCGGCGGTCGAGGTCGTGCGGATCGCCACCGGTGCCGAGCCGCAGGTCGCCGGGAAGCCGCTGCCGCCGATGCACCGTGAGACCGTGCTGCGGACCGGGGCGGAGCGGCCGCTGGTGGTCGGGGACCGGCTGGACACGGACATCGAGGGTGCGTTCAACGGTGGAGTGGACTCACTGCTGGTGCTCACCGGAGTGACGGACGCGGCGCAGCTGGTGGCGGCCGAGCCGAGGCACCGGCCCACGTATGTGGCTGCTGATCTGCGGGGACTGCTCACCGGGCAGCCTGAGGTCACGGAGAACGGCGGTGGGTTCGGCTGCGGTGGCTGGACGGCCGCGGTGCGCGGCGACGAGCTGGCACTGGAGGGCGACGGGGACGTGCTCGACGGGCTGCGGGCGCTGTGCGGGGCTGCCTGGTCGTACGCCGGTGAGGGGGCGTGCCGGCTTGATGCGGGAAAGGCGGTGGCCAGGCTCGGGCTGTAGTCCGGCGGCAGCCTGAGGGTGCTGCGGGCGAGGCCTGGGCAACGGGGAGGGGGAGTCCGGGAGTTCACCGAGGCGACGGATCCGTGCGGGATGAATCGGGCGTATGCGACGTCTCGTTGGGTGCGGGGAGCCGGACGGTCCGACAATTCGATAGGTTAGGCTAACCTAACCTCGTGTTGGTTGAGAGTCCGCCAGAACCGAGCGCAGGTCCCAGCGCCGCGCCGGTGACATCCGCGCCCCCCGGGCGCCATGCGACCCGCGCCGTGGGGCTGTTGATCGCCGTGGTCGCGCTGGTGCTGGTATGCCTCGCGAGTGTCGCGATCGGTGCCAGGGCGCTGCCCCTCGCCGATGTCTGGCACGGCCTGTTCCACGCCTCGGGGACCCAGAGCGATGTCCTCGTACGGGAGGTGCGCATCCCGCGGACCGTGCTCGGGCTGATCGTCGGCACCGCGCTCGGCCTCGCCGGGGCGGTGATGCAGGCCCTGACCCGTAATCCACTGGCAGAACCCGGGCTGCTCGGGGTCAACGCAGGAGCCTCTGCAGCTGTCGTGTCCGCGATCAGCTTCTTCGGTGTCACCTCGCTGACCGGGTACGTGTGGTTCGCTTTCCTCGGCGCCGCGGTCGTGTCGGTCGTGGTGTACCTGCTCGGTGGCAGCCGGTCCGCGACGCCTGTACGCCTCGCCCTCGCCGGGACCGCGGCCGGCGCCGCGCTGTTCGGCTATGTCAACGCCGTACAGCTGCTGGATGCGGCGGCGCTCGACCGACTGCGGTTCTGGACGGTCGGGTCGCTGGCCTCGGCGAACATGGAGACCGTCGGCAAGGTGTGGCCGTTCATCGCGGCCGGTGTCGTCCTCGCGCTGCTCATCGCCCGGCCGCTGAACGCCCTGGAGATGGGCGATGACTCCGCCAGGGCGCTCGGCGTCCATCTGCCCCGCACCCGCGTCCTCGCGATGCTCACCGTCACTCTGCTGTGCGGGGCCGCGACCGCCGCCTGCGGGCCGATCGTCTTCATCGGGCTGATGATCCCGCACCTGGTGCGTGCGATCACCGGCCCCGACATGCGGTGGATCCTGCCGTACGCGGCCGTGCTCGCGCCGGTGCTGCTGCTGGGCGCGGACGTGGTGGGGCGGGTGATCGCCCGACCGTCCGAGCTGCAGGTCGGCATCGTCACCGCGCTGCTCGGCGGTCCCGTCTTCATCCATCTCGTACGCCGCAAGAGGATGGCCCAGCTGTGAAGGTCATGAAGACCCGCACGAAGGGCGGCGCCGGCGCGGTCCGGGCCGTGCGGACCGGCGGCGGGCTCTCCTTCCGGGTGGACGTCCGGGCGTTCGTGGTGACCGTGCTCCTTGCCGCCGTGGCAGCCGGGGCCGGAATCGTACTCATCGGCAGCGGGGACTACGCGATGACGCCCGGCGAGGTCGTCAGCACGCTGTTCGGGCACGGCACCTTCCAGCAGCAGTTCATCGTCACGGACCTGCGCCTGCCGCGGGTCCTCGTCGGGCTCCTGGTCGGCGCGGCACTCGGGGTCGGCGGCGCCGTGTTCCAGACCATCTCCCGCAACCCGCTCGGCAGCCCCGACGTGCTCGGCTTCGGCCAGGGCGCCACGGTCGGTGCGCTGACGGTGATCGTCCTCTTCCAGGGCGGGGCCACCGCGGTCGCGGGCGGCGCCGTGGCCGGCGGCCTGCTCACCGGCGCCGCGGTGTACCTGCTGGCGTGGAAACGAGGGGTCCACGGCTACCGGCTGGTGCTCGTCGGTATCGGCACGGCCGCGATGCTCACCGCCGCCTCGCAGTATCTGATCACCAAGGCCGACCTGGTCGACGCGACCCGTGCCGTCGTCTGGATGACCGGCTCGCTCGACGGGCGCGACTGGGCGCAGGTCTGGCCGCTGCTCGCGGTGTGCGGCCTGCTCATTCCGCCGGTGCTCGGGCACGGGCGGGCGCTGCGCATGATGGAGATGGGTGACGACGCCGCGTACGCCCTGGGTGTACGGGTGGAACGCACCCGGCTCGTCCTGATGGGCTGTGCCGTGCTGCTCGTTGCCGTCGCCACCGCCGCGGCCGGGCCCATCGCGTTCGTCTCGCTGAGTGCCCCGCAGCTGGCGCGCCGGCTCACCCGCTCGCCAGGGCCCAATCTGGCGCCCGCAGCCTTCATGGGGGCCGCGCTGCTGCTCGTCGCCGACTGGATCGCGATGGACGCCTTCGGCGACCGGCAACTGCCGGTGGGTGTCGTCACCGGCGTGGTGGGTGGCTGCTACCTGCTGTGGCTGCTCGTCACCGAGCGCAGGGCGGGGCGGATATGAGAACCCGTCGCACGGTGAATCCGCCTGGAAGGACCAACCCATCGATGACCCGACCCACCGACTCCCGGAGTACGACCATGCAGCGCCTCACCGCGGACTCGGTGACCCTCGGCTACGACCAGCGGGTCATCGCGGAGAACATCTCGGTCGAGATCCCCGACAACTCGTTCACCGTGATCGTCGGCCCCAATGCCTGCGGCAAGTCCACGCTGCTGCGGGCGCTGTCCCGGATGCTCAGGCCGAGCCGGGGGCAGGTGCTGCTGGACGGGCAGGCGATCCACGCGATGCCCGCGAAGAAGGTCGCGAAGACCCTGGGGCTGCTGCCGCAGTCCTCGATCGTGCCCGACGGCATTACCGTCGCGGACCTGGTCGCGCGCGGGCGGTATCCGCATCAGGGGCTGCTGCGGCAGTGGTCGCCGGACGACGAACGAATTGTCGAGGAATCGATGGTGTCGACCGGTGTCTGCGAGCTGGCCGATCGCTTTGTCGACGAACTGTCCGGCGGCCAGCGGCAGCGTGTCTGGATCGCGATGGCGCTTGCGCAGGAGACGCCGTTGCTGCTGCTCGACGAGCCGACGACGTACCTCGACATCCAGCACCAGATCGATGTCCTCGACCTGTGCGCGGAGCTGCATGAGACGCGCGGGCGGACGCTGGTCGCTGTACTCCACGACCTGAACCACGCCGCGCGCTACGCCACGCATCTGATTGCCATGCGCGAGGGCGAGGTCATTGCCGAGGGAGCGCCGGGAGACGTGGTCACGGCGGAGCTGGTGGAGCGGTTGTTCGGCCTGCGGTGTCAGGTGATTGCTGATCCGGAGACGGGGACGCCGTTGGTGGTGCCGGCCGCGCGGGCCGCGCGCGTTGCGGATTCGGTGGGGTCCTGAGCGTGGTTGCGCTGCCGGCCGGCGTGCTTCTCCTCGATCACCGGACGGGCTTGATTCCGGTGGGCGTGAACGGTCAGCGCGGCAGGCTCAATGGCGTGGGTGTGCTACAGCAGTGTTCTGAGGCGCATGAGGTCTCGGATGCTTGCTTCCAGCCGGACCCGGCCCGAGGCCCAGGCCTTTGCGAAGTTCAGGTTCCCGTTCACCATGGCCACCAGGTCGTCGCCGTTCATCGCGAGCCGGATCTCGGCCCTCTCGCTCGGCGGGCCGTCGATGGTGTCGAGTACCTGGATCCGGCCATCCTTGAGACGGCCGGTGAAGGTGATCTTGAGGTCCTTGATGTGACAGCTCAGCGAGCGGTCCAGGGAGGCCGCGCTGCGCACGTTGCCCTCGGCCGTCTCGAGGTTGTCGGAAAGTGTGTCGAGTGCGCTGCGGCACTCCGCCATGGTCGCCATCGTGACCGACGGTACCCCAGGCCCTCGCGGTAGCGTTTCCGCATGAGCGACTTGATGCGGGCGCCCGGGGAATCGGCGGAGACGGCCGGCCCCGCACCCGGGCCCGCAGCCACCGCGCCCCTCGGCGTCACGTGCACCCCCACCGGACACGCCGAGGTGGACGCGGGGCTGGAGCGGCTGGCCGACGCGGACCACCTCCCGGCGGAGGGACACATCGAGGTGTACGAGGATGTACACCGTGGGCTGCGCGATGCGCTGACCGCGCTGGACACCCGGCCCGCACCCGCACCGGTACCCGCACCGATGCCCCCGTACAACAACAGGAGCTGAACCGAACGTGGCAGGAGTGGCACGTCGCCGCCTCGACGCCGAGCTGGTACGCCGAAAGCTCGCCCGCTCACGCGAGCATGCGAGCCAGTTGATCGCCGCAGGGCGGGTGACCGTCGGCGGCAACACCGCGACCAAACCCGCCACCCAGGTCGAGACCAGCGCCGCAGTCGTCGTCATCAAGGACGACAGCGACCCCGAGTACGTCTCGCGCGGCGGGCACAAGCTCGCGGGCGCCCTCGCCGCCTTCGTGCCCCTCGGGCTGAAGGTCGAGGGGCGGCGGGCGCTGGACGCAGGGGCGTCGACCGGTGGATTCACCGACGTACTGCTGCGGGCCGGAGCCGGTCATGTCGTCGCCGTCGACGTGGGCTACGGGCAACTCGCCTGGTCGCTGCAGTCCGATGAACGCGTCACCGTCAAGGACCGTACCAACGTACGCGAATTGACGCTGGAAGCGATCGACGGAGAGGCGGTTGACCTGGTGGTCGGCGACCTGTCGTTCATCCCGCTCGGGCTCGTCCTGCCTGCCCTGGCGCGCTGTGCCGCCCCCGACGCGGACCTGGTCCTGATGGTCAAGCCGCAGTTCGAAGTCGGCAAGGAGCGGCTGGGCAGCGGTGGCGTGGTGCGCAGCCCCGAGCTGCGGGCCGAAGCGGTACGAGAGGTGGCGCGCCGGGCCTGGGCTCTGGGACTCGGGGTGCGCGGAGTGACCGCGAGCCCGCTGCCCGGGCCCTCCGGCAATGTCGAGTATTTTCTCTGGCTGCGGGCCGGCGCGCCCGAGCTGGATCCCGCGGATGTCGACCGTGCAGTGGCGGAGGGGCCTCGTTGACGACGAATGCGGCACGAACTGTCTTTCTTTTGGCACATACCGGCCGGCCGGCCGCGATCCGCAGCGCCGAACTCGTGGTGCAGGGGCTGCTGCGCAGCGGACTCGGGGTACGGGTCCTTGCCGCGGAAGCCGCAGACTTGCCGCTCCCGACGGCCGTGGAGACGGTCGATGACGCCACGCCCGCGGCCGTGGACGGCTGTGAGCTGCTGATCGTCCTCGGCGGGGACGGGACGCTGCTGCGCGGCGCCGAGATCTCCCGGGCCTCCGGGGTGCCGATGCTCGGTGTCAACCTCGGCCGGGTCGGCTTCCTCGCCGAGGCCGAGCGGGACGACCTGGACAAGGTGGTCGACCGGGTCGTCACCCGGGCGTACCGGGTCGAGGAGCGCATGACGATCGACGTCCTCGTGCACAGCAACGGCGACATCGTCCACACCGACTGGGCAATGAACGAAGCGGCCGTGCAGAAGGTGTCACCCGAGCGGATGCTCGAAGTCGTCCTGGAGATCGACGGGCGCCCGGTCACCGGCTTCGGCTGCGACGGGATCGTCTGTGCGACGCCGACCGGCTCCACCGCGTACGCCTTCTCGGCGGGCGGGCCCGTGGTGTGGCCGGAGGTCGAGGCGCTGCTGATGGTTCCGATCAGCGCCCACGCCCTGTTCGCCAAGCCGCTGGTGACGTCGCCGACCTCGGTGCTCGCCGTCGAGGTCCAGCCGCATACCCCGCACGGGGTGCTGTGGTGCGACGGGCGCAGGACCGTGGAGCTGCCGGCCGGAGCACGGGTCGAGGTGCGGCGCGGGGCCGTGCCCGTACGGCTGGCGCGGCTGCACCAGGCCTCGTTCACGGACCGGCTGGTGGCGAAGTTCGCGCTGCCCGTCTCGGGGTGGCGGGGAGCACCCCACTGATCGCGTCGGCGCCGCAGATCACGGCCCTCCGGCGCACGGGAGAGTGAATCCGCGGCCGGGGTCCGTCGCACACCGGGGCCCGGACCTCGTAAGGTCGTGTCCGTGTTGGAGGAGATGCGGATACGGTCGCTCGGAGTCATCGACGACGCGGTGGTGGAGCTGTCACCCGGGTTCACCGCGGTGACGGGCGAGACCGGCGCGGGCAAGACCATGGTCGTCACCAGCCTGGGGCTGCTGCTCGGCGGGCGCGCCGACCCCGCCCTGGTGCGGATCGGCGCCAAGGCCGCCGTCGTCGAGGGACGGATCACCGTGTCCGTCGGTGACGCAGCCGCGGTACGGGCCGAGGAGGCCGGGGCCGAGATCGACGAGGGTGCGCTGCTGATCAGCCGTACCGTTTCCGCGGAAGGGCGCTCGCGCGCCCATCTCGGCGGACGGTCCGTGCCGGTGGGCGTACTCACCGAACTCGCCGACGAACTCGTCGCCGTGCACGGCCAGACCGACCAGCAGGGGCTGCTGAAGCCCGCGCGGCAGCGGCAGGCCCTGGACCGGTACGCGGGCGACGGCGTCGCTGTGCCGCACGCCAAGTACGCGGCCGCATACCGACGGCTGCGGGCCGTCGTCACGGAGCTCGGCGAGCTGACCACGCGCGCCCGCGAACGTGCCCAGGAAGCGGATCTGCTGCGCTTCGGACTGGGCGAGATCGCCGGCGTCGAACCGCTGCCCGGCGAGGACACCGATCTCGCCGCCGAGGCCGAGCGGCTCGGCCACGCCGAAGCGCTCGCCTCCGCGGCCGCCCTCGCGCACGCCGCGCTCGCGGGCAACCCGGAGGACCAGGAGGCCGTCGATGCGACGACCGTCGTCGCGGCGGCCGGGCGGTCGCTCGACGCCGTCCGCGCCCACGACCCGGCGCTCGCCGCGCTCGCCGACCGGATCGGCGAGATCTCCATCCTGCTCGCCGATGTGGCGGGCGAACTGGCCGGGTACGCCGACCAGCTGGACGCCGACCCGCTGCGGCTCGCCGCGGTGGAGGAGCGGCGCGCCGCGCTCACCGCGCTCACCCGTAAGTACGGCGAGGACATCGCCGCCGTGCTCGCCTGGGCCGAGGAAGGGGCGCGCCGACTCACCGAACTCGAGGGCGACGACGACCGGATCGGCGAGCTGACGGCCGAACGGGACGCGCTGCGGGCCGAACTCTCCGGGCTCGGACAGGCGCTGACCGATGCGCGGACGGCCGCGGCGGCACTCTTCGCCGAAGCGGTGACCGAGGAACTGGCCTCCCTCGCCATGCCGCACGCCCGGGTCTCCTTCGACATCCGGCAGACCGACGCGGCGGACGAGGCGTCCGGCATCGACATCGGCGGGCGGAGCGTGCTCTACGGTCCGTCCGGCGCCGACGAGGTGGAACTGCTGCTGGCCCCGCACCCCGGCGCCCAGCCCCGGCCGATCGCCAAGGGCGCGTCGGGCGGTGAGCTGTCCCGGGTGATGCTCGCCGTCGAGGTGGTGTTCGCGGGCTCCGACCCCGTACCCACGTACCTCTTCGACGAGGTCGACGCGGGTGTCGGCGGCAAGGCGGCCGTCGAGGTCGGACGGCGGCTGGCGAAGCTCGCCAAGTCCGCGCAGGTGGTCGTCGTCACGCACCTGCCCCAGGTGGCGGCGTTCGCCGACCGGCAGCTGCTGGTCGAGAAGACGGTCGACGGGGCGGTGACCCGGAGCGGTGTCACGGTCCTGGAGGGCGAGGACCGGGTACGGGAGCTGTCTCGGATGCTTGCGGGGCAGGAGGACTCGGAGACGGCGCGGGCGCATGCGGAGGAGCTGCTGGCCGCGGCGCGGGCGGACGGGTAGGCGGCGGCGCACTGCCGTGCGGGGGAGCCTTCGCCGTTCGGCGCGGCGGCGGTCCGGCTTCGGTGTCTGCGGTGCGGTGCGCGCGGGCCTCGGCGCACCTGCGTCCGAATGCTCGGGGCCGGCTCGTAGCCTGGCGCGCATGGGAGCAATGATCAGCAGGGTCGCCGCCGGTGCCGTCGCCGCCGGGGTCGCGGGCGGAGTGTACCGGGCGCTGCGGGGGCGGCCGCGCCCGGGGTGGTTGCGGACCAACTATGCGGGGCGCACCGTCGACCTGTGCGCTGGGCCCGCCGTCGCACTCGGGGCCGCCGCCGGAGCCACCGTGCTCCCGCTGCCGCCCCGTACCAGGACCGCCGCCGCCCTCGCCGTGCTGGCCGCCGGGGGCTGTGGCGCGTACGACGACTTCGCCGGCGCCGAGGATCCGCGCCGCGGCTTCCGCGCCCATCTCACCGCGCTGCGGCACGGCGAGGTGACCAGTGGCGCCGTGAAGCTCTTCGGTATCGGGGCGGCCGGGCTCGCTGCGGGCATCCTGCTGAAGGAACGGCCCGTCGATCAGGTCCTCGCCGGTGTCGTGATCGCCGGAACCGCTCATCTCGTCAACCTGACGGACCTGCGGCCGGGCGTCGCGACCGCCACCGTGCTTGCCCTCGGGACCCCAGGGCTGGTCCGGGGCGGACTCGGTGCCGCTCCGATGGGGGCCGTGGCCGCCCTCGCTGCCGAGGAGCTGGGGGAACGCACCATGATCGGGGACGCGGGCGCGCATGCCCTGGGCGCGGCCGTCGGCCTCGCGATCGTGGCGGGCAACGGCCGGTACGGGCTCGCCGCCCATGCGGCGGGGGTCCTGGCCGCGGCGGTCTACGGGGACCGGATCAGCGGGCTCGCCCGGCGCTGTCGGATCGGTGACGTGCTGTCGGGGCGCTGACGCATCGCCAGGGCACCGGGTCGCCGGCGTGGCAATATCGCACCGTTGTCCTCACCCGTCCGGGTGGTAACGCACGTCCGGTTGTCGCTGCGCACACCGGAACCACGGCTCCGAGGTGCCGGAACGTGCGTACGGACTGGCATCCTTGGCGATGCACATACCGCCGACTCGGTAGCCCCGGGAGCCATTCAACGTGTCACAGCTGCGTACGGTTCAAGTCCTGGGCGGCGGCAGCGCGGGCAGCAGCGCTCACGTCAGCTCGCTGGCCGGGGGGCTGGTGGCGAGAGGCGTACACGTCACCGTCTGCGCCCCGGCCGAACTGGACCGCGCCTACGACTTCTCCGGTACGGGGGCCCGCTTCGTCCCCGTACCGAGGTGCAGCGACCCCGCCGCCGTGGCCGCCCTGCGGGGCGCCTGCGTGGGGGCGGACGTGGTCCATGCGCACGGGCTGCACGCCGCCGTACGCACCGGTCTTGCGCTCGGCGGGCGGCGCACCCCCCTGGTTCTGACCTGGCACACCCGGGCGTACGCCGAAGGGGCCCGCAGGCGGCTGCTCCACCTCCTGGAGCGAAGGGCCGCCCGGGCGGCGGCCGTTGTGCTCGGAACGTCGTCGGATCTGGTCGACCGGGCGCGGCGGCGGGGCGCGCGCGACGCGCGGCTCGCGCCGGTCGTTATTCCCCTGCCGGGCATTCCCGCCGCTGTCCGCGACGATGGCAAGGTGCGGGCCGAACTCGGAGTGGTGGGACGGTCGTTACTCGTCTCCATCGGCAGTCTGGTACCGCATCACGGGTACGACACGCTGCTCGATGCGGCACGGATGTGGCGTCAACTCGACCCCGTACCCCTGCTGGTCATCGCGGGGGAGGGGCGGGAGCGGGGTGTGCTCCAGCGGCGGATCCGGGAGGAGCAACTGCCCGTCAGGCTGATCGGGAGCCGTGACGATGTCGCCGAGCTGCTTGCCGTTGCCGATCTGGCTCTGCTGCCCGGTCGGTGGGAGGCGCGGTCGCTGGTGGCGCAGGAGGCGTTGCGGATGGGGGTGCCGTTGGTCGCCACGGCGGTGGGCGGGATGCCCGAACTGGTTGGGGACGCGGCCGAACTTGTGCCGTACGGCGACGCGGAGGCCATGGCCCGGGTCGTTGTACGGCTGCTGGGCGACCCGGCGGCTCGGGAGCGGATGGCCGGTGCGGGGCGTGCGCAGGCGGCGAGTTGGCCCACGGAGGACGACACGATCGCGCAAGTCCTCAGTGTCTACGACGAGTTGACTCAGCCGTTGGCGACCGGGCGGGGATGGTGACGTGACGGCGGGGATGCCGGAGCGTCCCGCGGCCGTCTTGTTCAGGCCGCCCCCAATTGCCGGTCGGTCTCAGTCGCCTGATGCTCCCGCTTTGGCGTGGCGGCGGGCTCTCAGGGCCAGGCTCAGAGCCAGGACCGTCTCGGGGTCGTCCAGGTCCGTCCCCAGCAGCTCGCCGATGCGGGCCAGACGGTTGTAGAGGGTCTGGCGGTTCAGGTGCAGTTCGCGGGCCGTCTCCGCCTTGCGGCCCGCGTGGGCGAGATACGACTCCAGTGTGGGCAGCAGCGGCGGGCGTGAGGTGCGGTCGTGGTCACGCAGCGGGCCGATCGCCCGATCCACGAACGCCGCCAGGTCCGGATGGTCCCGCAGCCGCCACAGCAGCAGGTCGATGTCCAGGCGCCGGGCGTCGTACCAGGGCCGGTTGCCGAGCCCCTGCGCGGCCGTCGCCGTCTCGGCCGCGTGCCGCAGCCCCGCCCCGGCCGCCGCCCAGCCGCCGGCGACTCCGACCACCACGACCGGCGGCTGCGCGCCCGCCCGCTCCAGCGCGGCCCGCTCGACGCCCGCCCGCAGCGCCGCCGCGACCCGGTCGGCCACCGCCGTACGCTCCGACTCGGACCGCAGGCCGAGCAGCAGCGGAACCCTGCCCTCCACGGGACGGACGCCGAGCAGCACCGGCATGCCCACCGATGAGAGCTCCTCCAGGACCGCGCGCGCCAGCAGCGCCCAGTTGCCCGACGGGGACAGCTCGGGTGCCAGTCGCATCACCACCGGCAGCAGCGGCGCCGCGCCCGGCTTGAAGCCCAGTACGCGGGCCTGCGCGGGTGCGTCCTCCGGAGCGATCCGGCCCTCCGCGAGGTCCGTCAGGAAGTCGCCGCGGCCGCGCGCAGCGAGTTCCTCCTCCTGGCGGGCCTGCATCAGCACCACGGCGAGGATGCCCGCCGCCCGCTCCGCCGCCATCCGGTGCACCGTCACCAGCGGACCGGACACCGCGAGGAGCACCAGCCTGGCCCGTACCGAACCTGACCCGGGGCCGCCGCCCGGCACATCCACCAGCACCGCACCCGTGGGCGGTGCCTCGCGGGCCGCCCGGCCGCCGCGCATCCCGTCCCACACCTGGAGCGGATCGGCGGAGACCGGACCGGACTCGGTGCCCGCCGCGTACAGCAGCTGGCCGTCCGCCGTCTCCAGGAAGACCGGGTTGGCGGTGAAGTCCGCCAGGATGCCGAGCACCTGCGGGACCCCGCCGCCGCCGAGCAGCGCCTCCGTGCACCGCCGGTGCACATCCTCGGCCTGCCGCAGCAGCGCGTAATGGCCGTTGACGATCTCGGTGTGGATCTCCTCGGTCACCGTCACGAACGGCACCTCGCGGTGCAGCTGCACGAGCGGCAGACCGGCTGCCCGCGCGGCGTCCACGATCGAGGCGGGCAGTCTGCTGAAGCGCGGCCCGAGCTCCACCACCAGGGCGGCGATCCCGCGGTCGGCGAGCCTGCGCACGAAGATGCGCTGCTCGGCGGGGCGGGTGCCGAGCCCCAGACCGGTGGTGAGCAGCAGCTCACCGCCCTTGAGGAGGGATGCGATGTTCGGGACCTCGCCCGCGTGCACCCAGCGCACCGTGCGGTTCAGCCGGTCCGCGCCGGCTACCACCTCGGGGAGTCCGCTGCGCAGCCCCGGCAGCTCCAGGGCGCGCTGCACGGTGATTCCGCCTTGGTTCTCCACTGGTTCTGGCCTCGTGCTTCTGTTCGGGTCGGGCGGGCTGTCGTTCCTGGTCAGGACGGTACCGGCCGGGGACTGCGGGACCGTCGTCGGGGGAGTTCACCGGGCGACGGCAGGCTCAACATTGTGGTTGAGGTGGAACACGTTGTCAGGGTCGTACGCGGCCTTGACCGCGGCGAGCCGGGCGTGGTTCTCGGCGCCGAGTCCGGCGACGACCCGGCCCGAGCCCTCGCGCCCGATGAAGTTGAGGTAGACGGCGCCGGTGGACCAGGGGCGCACATCGGTGCGCACCTGACGTACCCACTGGCGGCCGCGCGCGTCGTCGGACGGGCTCTCCCAGACGCCGAACGGGTGCACGGCCCAGCGGGCGGTGCGCCACGGCAGCGGGTACTCGGCGGGGCCGCGGGCCACCGCGCCGCCCATCGGGAAGAGGGCGTGCTGCGAAGCGGAGGGGACGGGCATGTCGGCGGCGTGGGAGCAGAACAGGTCCACCGCTTCGTCGGGGAGGGTGTCCAGGTACTCGGCGGACCAGTAGTTCCGCATCCCGGGCGGGGCGTCGAGCATGCACTGCAGGTCCGCGTACGGGATGTCGGTGATCACCTCGGACTCGTGCTCGAGGGCCAGCAGCGGCCCGGCCAGTTCCCGGGCCCGGGCCGACGGACCGGTACAGGTGAGCAGGACGCCGCAGACGAGTGTGCCGACCAGATGCTCCGGTACGAAGTCCTCGGGCGGCCCGGTGATGTAAAGAAGGGCTCCGCCGGCCTCGTCCGGTGCGGAGGCCATCAGGTCCCGGTACGCACGCAGCACTTCGGGACCGGCCTCTGGGCGGTACAGCAGCAGCGCGAAGGACATCTCCGGCAGTTCGTGCAGGTCGACGGTGAGTGAGGTGGCGACGCCGAAGTTGCCGCCGCCGCCGTGCAGCGCCCAGAAAAGTTCAGGATTCTCATCGAGGCTCGCGTGGACGGTGCTGCCGTCCGCGGTCACCAGCTCGGCGGCCAGCAGGTTGTCGCAGGCCAGACCGAATCTCCGCTCCAGCCAGCCGGAACCGCCGCCCAGTGTGAAGCCGCCCACACCGGTGGTGGAGGCCCGGCCGCCGGTGGTCGCCAGACCGTACGGCTGGGTGGCCCGGTCCAGATCGCTCATGGTCGCGCCGCCGCCGATGCGTGCCGCTTGGTCGTTCGGCGCGACCGTCACGCTGTTCATGCGGCGGAGGTCGACCACCAGCCCGCCGTCGGTGAGTGACATGCCCGCGACGCTGTGGCCGCCGCCACGGACCGCGACCTCCAGGCCGTGCTCACGGGCGAACCGGACCGACAGCGCCACGTCCGCCTCCGACGCGCACTGGGCAACCACTGCGGGCCGCCGGTCGATCATGCCGTTGAAGATCATGCGCGCCTCGTCGTATCCGGCGTCCCCGGGTGCGAAGGCTTCGCCGGTGAGATCGCGGCGGAGACTGTCCACGGCGAGGTCCGTGGTACCGGTGGCGTCGCTGGTGCCGACGGTGCTGCGGGGCGTCATGATGCCCCCTTCCGAGGGCGTGACAGGTCAGTTCCATCGTAGGGCGGTTCCCGGACCGCACCGCCACGCATCCGGCGGCTGGCGGTCAGCCGACGTAGGCCCCGCTCGCTGTCAGCCGCAGCGCCGTGTCGATCAGCGGCACATGGCTGAATGCCTGCGGGAAGTTCCCCACCTGCCGCTGCAGCCGCGGATCCCACTCCTCCGCGAGCAGTCCCAGGTCGTTGCGGAGCGAGAGCAGCCGTTCGAAGAGCTGGCGGGCCTCGTCGACCCGTCCGATCATCGCCAGGTCGTCGGCGAGCCAGAACGAGCAGGCCAGGAATGCGCCCTCGTCGCCCTCGAGACCGTCGACGCCCGCGTCCTCGCCCTTGGTGGGGTAGCGCAGCACGAAGCCGTCCTCCGTGGACAGCTCGCGCTGGATCGCCTCGATCGTGCCGATGACCCGCTTGTCGTCCGGGGGCAGGAAGCCCATCTGTGGGATCAGCAGCAGCGACGCGTCGAGCTCCCGCGACCCGTAGGACTGGGTGAAGGTGTTGCGTTCCTTGTCGTAGCCGTTCTCGCAGACAGCGTGGTGGATGGTGTCGCGCAGTTCCCGCCACCGCTCCAGAGGTCCCTCGATGTCCCCGGACTCGATCAGCTTGATGGTGCGGTCGACAGCGACCCAGGCCATGACCTTGGAGTGGACGAAGTGACGGCGCGGCCCGCGCACCTCCCAGATGCCCTCGTCCGGTTCGTCCCAGTGGTTCTCCAGGTACGAGATCAGCTTGAGCTGGAGCCCCGTCGCGTAGTCGTTGCGGGTCAGGCCCGTCATGTGGGCGAGGTGCAGCGCCTCGGTGACCTCGCCGTACACATCGAGCTGCAGCTGTCCCGCCGCGCCGTTGCCGACCCGGACCGGGCTTGAATTCTCGTAACCGGGCAGCCAGTCCAGCTCGGCCTCGCCCAGCTCACGCTCGCCCGCGATGCCGTACATGATCTGCAGGTTCTCCGGATCACCCGCGACCGCCCGCAGCAGCCACTCGCGCCAGGCGCGGGCCTCCTCGCGGTAACCGGTGCGCAGCAGCGAGGAGAGGGTGATCGCCGCGTCGCGCAGCCAGGTGTAGCGATAGTCCCAGTTCCGCGAGCCGCCGATGTCCTCCGGCAGGGAGGTGGTCGGGGCGGCGACGATGCCGCCGGTCGGCGCGTACGTCAGTGCCTTCAGGGTGATCAGGGAGCGGACCACCGCCTCGCGGTAGGGGCCGTGGTACGTGCACTGCTCGACCCACTCGCGCCAGAAGTCCTCCGTCGCCTCCAGCGACCCCTCGGGGTCCGGCAGTCCGGGCGGCTCGTGGTGCGAGGGCTGCCAGCTGATGGTGAAGGCGATCCGGTCTCCCGGTGCGACGGTGAAGTCGGAGTACGTCGTGAGGTTCTCGCCGTACGTGTCGGCGGGCGTGTCCAGCCAGACGGAGTCCGGGCCGGCGACCGCGACCGTACGGCCGTCGACCTTGTGCACCCACGGGATGACCCGCCCGTAGCTGAACCGCATCCGCAGCTCGGAGCGCATCGGCACCCGGCCGCTGATCCCCTCCACGATCCGGATCAGTTGCGGCGCGCCGTCACGCGGGGGCATGAAGTCGGTCACGCGGACCGTGCCGCGCGGCGTATCCCACTCCGACTCCAGGATGAGGGAGTCCCCACGGTAGCGCCGCCGGTCCGCTGCCGGTGGCTCCGTCCCGGTCGCGTACGCGGGGCCCAGGCGCCAGAAGCCGTGCTCCTCGGTACCCAGCAGTCCCGCGAAGATGGCATGCGAGTCGAAGCGGGGCAGGCACAGCCAGTCGGCCGTGCCGTCCCGGCAGACCAGGGCAGCGGTCTGCATGTCTCCGATGAGTGCGTAATCCTCGATGCGCCCGGCCACGTGCATCTCCAGTCGAACGGCCATGTCGCCCCGTGGGGCGCTTACTGCGGGTCAAGAGGTCGTTGCAAGGGGTTGTTGTGGTGAGCCGAGGGCTCCAATGCCTCGCCCGGGGCGAGTGTCCGAGCAGGATACGACGCACGTCCATGATCCGCGCGACGGTCCCGGCAACACGTCTGCGCCGAACGGGTGGGGCGTGAAGGTGGTGCGGTGATTCTGTGCAACGAGTGTGCCAGGTGTGGACGGAAGCGGGCTCTCCCAGTCGCTGATACCCTGGTAGCCCGTGGACCGGTGGTCGTCAGCAACAGCGGACGAGGCCCCCGAACCGCAGCGACGGCACCTCCGAATCTCCGGATGGCAACGCCGGTACGCACCTCAAGATTCGCGACCACGGGAGCCCCCTTTGGCTATGCAGCCCACATCCACGACGACCAAGCACATCTTCGTCACCGGGGGTGTCGCCTCATCTCTCGGCAAGGGTCTGACTGCCTCCAGCCTGGGTGCCCTGCTCAAGGCGCGGGGCCTTCGGGTCACCATGCAGAAGCTCGACCCCTATCTGAACGTCGACCCGGGCACGATGAACCCGTTCCAGCACGGCGAGGTGTTCGTCACCAACGACGGCGCCGAGACCGACCTGGACATCGGCCACTACGAGCGCTTCCTCGACGTCGACCTCGACGGATCCGCCAACGTCACGACCGGCCAGGTGTACTCGCAGGTCATCGCCAAGGAGCGGCGCGGCGAGTACCTCGGTGACACCGTGCAGGTCATCCCGCACATCACCAACGAGATCAAGCACCGCATCCGCCGCATGGCCACCGACGACGTCGACGTCGTCATCACCGAGGTCGGCGGCACGGTCGGCGACATCGAGTCGCTGCCGTTCCTGGAGACCGTCCGCCAGGTCCGTCACGAGGTCGGCCGGGACAACGTCTTCGTGGTGCACATCTCGCTGCTGCCGTACATCGGCCCGTCCGGCGAGCTCAAGACCAAGCCCACCCAGCACTCCGTCGCGGCGCTGCGCAACATCGGTATCCAGCCGGACGCCATCGTGCTGCGCGCCGACCGTGACGTGCCGACCGCCATCAAGCGCAAGATCTCGCTGATGTGCGACGTCGACGAAGCCGCTGTGGTGGCCTGTGTGGACGCCAAGTCGATCTACGACATTCCGAAGGTGCTGCACACCGAGGGTCTGGACGCGTACGTCGTGCGCAAGCTCGACCTGCCGTTCCGCGATGTCGACTGGGCCACCTGGGACGACCTGCTGGACCGCGTCCACAACCCCGACCACGAGGTCACCGTCGCGCTCGTCGGCAAGTACATCGACCTGCCCGACGCGTACCTCTCCGTCACCGAGGCCATCCGGGCCGGCGGCTTCGCGAACAAGGCCCGGGTCAAGGTCAAGTGGGTCGCCTCCGACGACTGCAAGACCCCGGCAGGCGCCGCCAGGCAGCTCTCCGACGTCGACGCCATCTGCGTCCCCGGCGGCTTCGGCGACCGCGGTGTCAACGGCAAGATCGGTGCCATTCAGTACGCCCGTGAGAACAAGGTGCCGCTGCTCGGCCTCTGCCTCGGCCTGCAGTGCATCGTGATCGAGGCGGCGCGCAACCTCGCCGAGATCCCGGACGCCAACTCCACCGAGTTCGACGCCGCCACCTCCCACCCCGTCATCTCGACGATGGAGGAGCAGCTCGCCTACGTCGAGGGCGCGGGTGACCTGGGCGGCACCATGCGGCTCGGCCTGTACCCGGCGAAGCTCGCCGAGGGCTCGGTGGTCCGTGAGGCGTACGGCGACCAGCCGTACGTGGAGGAGCGTCACCGCCACCGCTACGAGGTCAACAACGCCTACCGCGCCGAGCTGGAGAAGAAGGCCGGTCTGGTCTTCTCCGGCACCTCGCCGGACAACAAGCTCGTCGAGTACGTCGAGTACCCGCGGGAGATCCACCCCTACCTGGTCGCCACCCAGGCGCACCCGGAGCTCCGTTCCCGCCCGACGCGCCCGCACCCGCTCTTCGCGGGCCTGGTGAAGGCGGCCGTCGAGCGCAAGACGGGCGCCGGGGCAGACAGCAAGCAGGGCGCCACGTCGGGCAAGTAGTCCGGCGGCGTTACCGTTGACCGGGGTACGGATCGATCGAGGGTCCGTACCCCGGTTTCTGTTTTTGTGGGAGGACGTAGATGGTTATCCAGGACACGCCCGAGGAGTGGCAGGTCACTGCGACCGGGACCCCCTTCACGGGCAACAAGACCAGCGTCCGCACCGATGACGTGGTGATGCCCGACGGATCGGTCGTCCGCCGCGACTACCAGGTCCACCCCGGATCGGTCGCCGTGCTCGCACTCGACGACGCCGGCCGGGTCCTCGTACTGCGGCAGTACCGGCACCCCGTGCGCCACAAACTCTGGGAGATCCCCGCCGGACTGCTCGACGTCCCCGGTGAGAATCCGCTGCACGCGGCGCAGCGCGAGCTCTACGAGGAGGCGTACGCCAAGGCCGAGGACTGGCGGGTGCTGACCGACGTCTACACCACACCCGGCGGTTGCGACGAAGCCGTACGGATCTTCCTCGCCCGGAACCTCTCCGAGGCGGACGGTGAGCGCTTCACGGTCTCCGAGGAGGAGGCCGACATGGAGCTGGCCCGGGTGGAGCTGCAGGAGCTCGTACGGGGGGTGCTCGCCGGGGAGCTGCACAACAACTGCCTCGTGGTGGGTGTCCTCTCGCTCGCGGCGGTGCTCGCCGGTGACGGGATCGATTCGTTGCGGCCGGCCGAGGCGCCGTGGCCGGCCCGGCCGTTCGAGGCCTGACGGTCCAAGACCGACCGGCAATTGGGGGGCGGCGTCACGGGGCTGGGGCACGCACCTCGCAGCGTTGTCGTCCATCACCATGGCTCCGCCATGGCTCAATCCTTCCTCTGATGCACGCACCCCAGCCCCGCTCCTTCCCCCACCCCCCAACTTGCCGGTCGGTCTAAGTCTTCCGATCGGACGAACTGCCGATCCGATCGGGGGATTGCCCTGCCGCGCTCCGCTCTGAGGGCGCACACGCCTGAACTACGCTCGGAATGTCCTGTCCGGAGTCCCGGCGGGCAACGCGTGCAGCGAAGTGGAGCGTGGCCCGTGACGGATCAGGCGGTGGACACCAGCGGCCCGGCGAAGGCAGCGGGTACCGAGGAGCCGTCCGGCGCCGCACCACTCCGATTCTTCGGCCGTGAACGCGAGTTGAAGGCGCTGCGGGACGATATCGAACGGGCCGGGCTGGACACCCTGGCCGGCCGCAAGGCCGCCCGTGCCCGGGTCCTGCTGATCGCCGGACGCCCCGGCTCCGGACGCACCGCACTCGCCGAGGAACTCGCCCGCGGGCTCATGGACTCCGGCGACTACCCCGACGGGCTGCTCCGGGTCAGGCTCACCGAACCCGGCGGCGCCCCCGTCCCCACCGAACGCACCGCACGCGAGCTCCTCGAACAGCTGGGCGTCACCGGCCCGCCCGGCGCGGACGGTGACGAACTGTCCGAGATGGTCCGCGAGGCCCTCGCCGCGCGGAGCGCCCTGCTGCTGCTCGACGATGCGGCCGACGCCGAGCAGGTCGATCCGCTGCTGCCGGACAACCCGGACTGCCTCGTCGTCGCCACCGCGCAGGGCCCGCTGACCGGCATTCCCGGCGTCCGGCCCTGCACCCTCGGCGGTCTTGACGCGGGCTCCGCCGTCCAGCTGCTGGCCCGCACCATCGGCCAGGTCAGGATCACTGTCGACCCGCGGACCGCCGAGACCCTTGCCGAGGTGTGCGGCGGGCAGCCGGCCGCCCTGGTCATGGTCAGCGGCTGGCTCGCCACCCATCCGATGGCATCGGTCGCCGACGTCACCAAGCAGTTGCGCGAGCTGCCGGACGACGACGAGCAGTCCACCGGTGCCCGCCCGCTGGCCCGTGTCTTCCGGCTGGTCCACGAGTCCCTGCCGCCGACCGCCGCCCGGATACTGCGCCTGCTCGCGCTCGCCCCGGCCGGACTCGCCGACGCCCACACCGCCTCCGCGCTGGCCGGCTGCTCGGTCTCGGCCGCCCAGTCGACTCTCGACGACTTCGTCCTGCTGGGCCTGCTGCGGACCAGTGGCGCGGAGCTTTCGCAGTACGAGGTGCCCGGCTGCCTCGTTCCGTTGCTGCGCGCCCTGCTGGCGGACCGGGACCGGCCGGCCGAGATCCAGCTGGCCCGGGCCCGGATGCTGGAGCGGACCGTACGGCAGCTGCAGTCCTGCCGGGCGGTCACCGAGCCGGAGGGCTCTTTGGCGGGCAAGAAGCTCGCCGGGCTGCCGCGCTCGCTGCGCTTCCCGCATCCCGAAGCGGCCGCCGCCTGGCTGCGGATCCGCCGGCCCGCTCTGCTCGCCTCCGCCCGGATCGCCGTCGAGGACGGTGAACTCGACACCCTGGCAAGGCGGTTGGTGGCCGCGCTGGTGCGGGCGCTGGCCGTGCACCAGGGCACCGAGGCTGCCGCACCCGATCTGTACGGGCTGCACGGACTGGTCCTGGCCGTTGCCGAGCGGCGCGAGCTGCACCGTGAGCAGGCTGCCGCGCTGCTCAATCTCGCCGATCTGGATGCCAGGACCGGGCGCACGAAGGAGGCGCTGACCCGGTACCGGGCCGCGCTGGACGCCGGGCGGGCGGCGAAGGACCCGTACGCGACCGGCAGGGCGATGGAATCCGTAGGCGGCGCCTACGCTGAGCTGGGGGACTTCCACCGGGCCTCCGACTGGTTCGGCCGGGCGCTCGCGCAGCGGCTCACCCAGGGCGAGCGCGCCGACGAGGCGCGGTTGTACGGGCGGCTCGGCGCCGTCCACACCTACGCCGGGCGGTACGGCGAGGCGCTGCGGAACTGGCGGGCCGCGGCGGCCGGGTACCGCAGGCTCGGTGACCTGCCCGCCCAGGCGCGGGCGCTCAGTGAGGCCGCGCGGGTGCAGGAGTATGCGGGGCGGCCGCAGGAGTCGCTGCAGACCTGCCAGGAGGCAGTGGAGGGGGCGCGGCAGGCCAAGGACGTGCGCCTGCAGGCGGCGCTGGAGCTGCGGCTGGCCGACACCCTCGAACGGCTCGGAGACCCCGCTGCGGCCCGACTGCACCGCGGTACGGCAGGCAGGCTGCTGGACGAGAAGGGCTCTGCCTACGAAATCCGCAGTACGTCGGCAGAAAATTAATGCTTTGTAAGGCTAGACAGCGGGAAGCCCTTCATTAGACTGGTCTTACCGCGAACCTCCGTGGTTTCTCCATTTACACTAAGTGTGTCCGGGTATGTACCGCCATGCCCGAGTAACCCTCTGAGTCAAGGACCGTGATCGACGTGAAGGTCGGCATCCCCCGCGAAGTCAAGAACAACGAGTTCCGCGTGGCCATCACGCCCGCCGGTGTGCATGAGCTCGTCCGCAACGGCCACCAGGTCGTCGTCGAGCAGAACGCCGGCGTCGGGTCCTCGATCACGGACGAGGAGTACGCCGCTGCCGGTGCGCAGATCCTGCCCACCGCCGACGAGGTCTGGGCCACGGCCGACCTGCTGCTGAAGGTCAAGGAGCCGGTCGCCGAGGAGTACCACCGCCTCCGCAAGGACCAGACGCTCTTCACCTACCTGCACCTCGCCGCCTCCCGCGAGTGCACGGACGCCCTGCTGGAGTCCGGCACCACCGCCATCGCGTACGAGACCGTCGAGACCGCGAGCCGCGCGCTCCCGCTGCTCGCGCCGATGTCCGAGGTCGCGGGCCGCCTGGCCCCCCAGGTCGGCGCCTACCACCTGATGCGCTCGGTCGGCGGCCGTGGTGTGCTGCCGGGCGGCGTCCCGGGCACGGCCCCCGGTGAGGCGGTCGTCATCGGCGGCGGCGTCTCCGGCTGGAACGCCACGCAGATCGCCGTCGGGCTGGGCTTCCACGTCACGCTGCTCGACAAGGACATCAACAAGCTGCGCGAGGCCGACAAGGTCTTCGGCACCAAGGTCAAGACCGTCGTCTCCAACGCCTTCGAGCTGGAGAAGGCCGTCGTCGAGGCCGACCTCGTCATCGGCGCTGTGCTGATCCCCGGCGCGAAGGCCCCGAAGCTGGTCACCAACGAGCTCGTCGCCAAGATGAAGCCCGGAAGTGTACTTGTCGACATTGCAATCGATCAGGGTGGTTGCTTCGAGGACTCGCACCCGACGACGCACGCAGACCCGACCTTCACGGTCCACAACTCGGTCTTCTACTGCGTCGCCAACATGCCCGGCGCGGTGCCGAACACCTCCACGTACGCGCTCACCAACGCGACGCTGCCGTACATCCTGGAGCTCGCGAACCGCGGCTGGGTCGAGGCGCTGCGCCGCGACGCCGCGCTCGCAAAGGGCCTCAACACCCATGAGGGCCAGGTCGTTTACCGCGAGGTGGCGGAGGCGCACGGCCTGGAGCACGTCGAGCTGAGCACCCTTCTCGGCTGACGGGTCAACGCATCCCGTCAACCCCGCACGTCCGGCCGGACCTTGTCGAGCAAGGTCCGGCCGGACGTGTGTCGGCCCCCGTGAGGCCTTCGCGCAACTCGCGCTGAATGTAACTCTTTGCCCGTTTCGTGCAGTTGTGAAATGTGCGCCGGAATGACTGCACACCCTTGACAGAGGGGTGTTCGATTGCCGACACATCGGGCCGGGTCCGGCGGATTGTGTTGCTGCGAACCGGTGACACGCCATAGAGTCGCCAATCGTCGGCATGGTGTCACGCTGACCTATCGATAAGTTTCCTGGTCACGTCCAAGGAGGTAAGACGACTTGTGAATGAGTCGACATTTACTCCCGGGGGTGTTCAACCAGGGATGCCTGCACGGGGCCAGAGCCCGAACGGGCTGGAGGCTGTCGGCTCCGTCGCTGTCCGCACCTTCGCCACCCACCAGCACATGACGACAGCCCCCCAGATGATGGACGGCCTAAACGTGAACGCCATGGCCGGCAACGAGAGTGGCCGAGAGACCGCCCACTTCGCCGACTTCGACGAGGTGCCCCAGGGGCACTTCTACGACCCCGACGCCGAGTACGAGCCCGATCCGGAGTACGCGGCCACCCTCGCGCCCGACGCTGCCCGCCAGCGCCGCGAGCGGATCGGCCCGACCGGTCGGCCCCTGCCCTACTTCCCGATCCCGGGTCCGCTGACCGATCACGGTCCCGCGAAGATCATCGCGATGTGCAACCAGAAGGGCGGCGTCGGCAAGACCACGTCGACCATCAACCTGGGTGCCGCACTCGCGGAGTACGGACGCCGTGTCCTGCTCGTCGACTTCGACCCGCAGGGCGCCCTGTCCGTCGGTCTGGGCGTCAATCCGATGGAGCTCGACCTCACAGTCTACAACCTGCTCATGGAGCGGGGCATGTCGGCCGACGAGGTCCTCCTGAAGACCGCCGTGCCCAACATGGACCTGCTCCCGAGCAACATCGACCTGTCGGCTGCCGAAGTGCAGTTGGTCAGCGAGGTGGCCCGGGAGTCCACACTGCAGCGCGCCCTGAAGCCGCTGATGGCCGACTACGACTACATCGTGATCGACTGTCAGCCCTCGCTGGGCCTGCTCACGGTGAACGCCCTGACGGCCGCTCACAAGGTGATAGTGCCGCTCGAGTGCGAGTTCTTCGCGCTGCGCGGCGTGGCACTGCTCACCGAGACCATCGAGAAGGTCCAGGAGCGGCTCAACCCGGAGCTGGAGCTCGACGGCATCCTTGCGACCATGTACGACTCCCGTACGGTGCACAGCCGCGAGGTGCTCGCGCGGGTCGTCGAGGCCTTCGACGAGCACGTCTACCACACGGTGATCGGGCGCACGGTGCGTTTTCCGGAGACCACGGTCGCCGGTGAGCCCATCACCACGTACGCCTCCAACTCGGTCGGTGCCGCCGCCTATCGCCAGCTCGCCAGGGAGGTGCTCGCCCGGTGTCACGCCGAGTGAGTCTGCCCGGGGCCGACGAACTGTTCCGGACCACCGGGGGGATGGGACTGCAGTCCTCGTCCCCGGCGGACCGGCGGCGCAAGGCGAACGGCGAGGCGCGGGTGCCGGCTCCGGCCGGTGAGAACGAGACTGCGGCGGACAGCTCCGGAGCGACCGGGGGAGCGGCCGAGGCCGGCGCCGTACACCCCCAGGAGGAGCACGCGCCGGCGGAGGCCGACGCGGGGGATTCCCACAGCCGCGGCGACGACGGCAACCGGGTGGCCGTGGCCGCGCAGGCGGCCCGCCGCCCCTCGGCCTCCTCTCCTTCAGCCGCCGCGCAGCAGGAGGCCGTTCCGGTCGTCCAGCAGCAGCGCAGGCGCGGAGGCGGGCGCGGAGCGAACCGGCGGCCCAGCGGCCGGGAACGTCACGACGAGAAGATCACCGTCTATGTCTCCGCCGAGGAACTGATGGACCTCGAGCACGCGCGGCTCGTGCTGCGCGGCGAGCACGGGCTCGCCGTCGACCGCGGGCGGATCGTCCGTGAGGCGGTCGCGGTGGTCCTCGCGGACCTGGAGGCGCGGGGCGACGCGAGCATCCTCGTACGGCGGCTGCGCGGCCGCTGACCGGCGGGACGCCGGTAGCCTGCCCGGAGAGCCGCGCTGCTCAGCGGGCGGACCGTGCCGTAGCGGCCACTGCCGACCGGCAGGTCCGGCCCGTCCTGAACGGGCTGCCGCCCGCCGCCCGTATCCCGCCGCACCCTGGACCTCCATGCCGACGAACGACGAGCCCGCCCGCACGCCCCGGCGCCCCCTGGGGCGTGGTCCGGGGGGCCGGCCTGCGCCGGGTGCGGAGGAGGCGTCGGTGACCGGGTGGCCGGGGGAGCCGACCGTGCCGCCCGCCGTGCCTCTCCCCGTCACCGGGACCACGGAGTCCTCCGCGGTCACCTATGGCGACATGACGTCGGCGTACGGCGACGGGGTGACCTCGGCGGACGGGCACGGCACCGCGTCCGCGGACGCCGGTGGCCCCGCTGCCGCCGGAGAGCCTGCGGCGCTCGCAGAGCTCTCGGAGCCCGCAGAGCCCGCAGAGCTGGAGCCGCCGGATCCCGCTGGGCCCACGGAACCCGCTGAACCTGCGGGCGACGGGCGGTTCACCGTTCGGCTTGCCAACTTCGAGGGGCCGTTCGATCTTCTTCTGCAGCTCATCTCCAAGCACAAGCTCGATGTGACCGAAGTCGCTCTCTCCAAGGTCACGGATGAGTTCATGGCCCACATCCGGGCCATGGGGCCGGACTGGGATCTCGACCAGACCACCGAGTTCCTCGTCGTCGCCGCGACCCTGCTCGATCTCAAGGCGGCCCGGCTGCTGCCCGCCGCCGAGGTCGAGGACGAGGCGGATCTCGCGCTGCTCGAAGCGCGCGACCTGCTCTTCGCCCGGCTCCTGCAGTACCGCGCGTACAAACGCATCGCGGAGATCTTCAGCGCCCGGCTCGAGTCGGAGGGGCGGCGTTTTCCACGGACCGTCGGGCTGGAGGCGCACCATGCCGAGCTGCTGCCCGAGGTGGTCATCAGCATCGGTGCCGAGGGGTTCGCCAGGCTCGCCGTGAAGGCGATGCAGCCCAAGCCCAAGCCGCAGGTGTACGTCGATCACATCCACGCCCCGCTGGTCAGCGTGCGGGAGCAGGCCGAGATCGTGGTGGCGCGGCTGCGGGAGGCGGGGGAGATCAGTTTCCGGCAGCTCACCGAGGACGCCGCGGACACCCTCACCGTCGTCGCGCGGTTCCTCGCTCTGCTGGAGCTGTACCGGGAGAAGGCGGTCACCCTCGACCAGGAGGAGGCGCTCGGCGAGCTCATGGTGCGCTGGTCCGGGGGAGCGGATGCCTCACCGAGGGTGACGGACGAGTTCGACCAGGATGTACAGGAGGACGCAGAGGCATGACTGAGCGCAGCGAGCAGGACGGCGTCGGCGCCACCGTCGCGGATCTTGAACTCAAGCCCGCTCTGGAGGCGGTCCTGATGGTCGTCGACGAGCCCGCCACCGAGGAACACCTGGCCAAGGTGTTGGAGCGGCCACGGCGGGCCGTCGCCGATGCGCTGCGGGAGCTGGCCGACGAGTACACCGTGCAGCGACGCGGTTTCGATCTCCGGCTGGTCGCGGGCGGCTGGCGCTTCTACACGCGCCCGGAGTACGCGGAGGCCGTCGAGGGCTTCGTGCTGGACGGCCAGCAGGCCCGGCTAACCCAGGCCGCTCTGGAGACCCTGGCAGTGGTCGCGTACCGGCAGCCGGTCAGCCGCTCACGCGTCTCCGCAGTGCGCGGTGTGAACTGTGACGGCGTGATGGGGACCCTCCTGCAGAGGGGCCTGGTAGAGGAAGCGGGCGCGGAACCCGAAACAGGTGCGATCCTGTACAGGACGACGAACTACTTTCTGGAGCGGATGGGCCTGCGCGGCCTGGATGAGCTCCCGGAGCTCGCGCCCTTCCTCCCCGAGGCGGACGCGATCGAGGCTGAGACGCTAGAGGGTGTGCCGTCGTTCGATCCGGACGCACCGGACACCCCGGATACTCACGCAGACGACAAGACGGAATTTTGATGCGAAGCAGTGGCAGGAACAGCGGCAGCGGCAAGAGCGGCGGCAACCGGAACCCCCGGGGTGGCGGCGCCGGGCGTGACGACAGGCAGGACCAGCGTCCCCGCCGGCCCCGGCCCGAGGAGCGCCTCTACGACGTGGGCGGCACGACCGGTGCCGGCGAGAAGAGCGGCGACGGCCCCCGCAAGGGCCGCGGCGCAGCGGCGCGCGGTGGCGCCAAGGGCGGGCCGAAGACCGCGCAGGGCGGCGGCCGGAGCGGCGGGCCGCGGCGTGGACCGCAGGGCGCCCCGTCCCGTCCGCGCGAGCTCGACGCCAAGATTGAGCAGCGCAACCGGGACAGGTACGCGAACAAGCCCGACATCCGGACGCCCAAGACATTCCCGGGCGCCGAGCAGGAGGGTGAGCGCCTGCAGAAGGTCCTCGCCCGCGCCGGCATGGGCTCGCGCCGCGCGTGCGAGGAGCTGATCGAGCAGTCCCGTGTCGAGGTCAACGGACAGATCGTCGTCGAGCAGGGCATGCGCGTCGATGTGCACAAGGACGAGATCAAGGTCGACGGTCTGACCGTCGCCGCCCAGTCGTATCTCTTCTTCGCGCTGAACAAGCCCGCCGGTGTCGTCTCCTCGATGGAGGACCCGGACGGCCGCCAGTGCCTCGGCGACTACGTCACCAACCGTGAGACGCGCCTCTTCCACGTCGGCCGGCTGGACACCGAGACCGAGGGCATCATTCTGCTCACCAACCACGGCGAGCTGGCCCACCGTCTCACCCACCCCAAGTACGGCGTGAAGAAGACCTACCTGGCCGCCATTCAGGGGCCGCTCCCGCGTGAGCTGGGCAAGCGCCTCAAGGACGGCATCCAGCTGGAGGACGGGTACGCCCGCGCCGACCACTTCCGGGTCGTCGAGAACACCGGCAAGAACTACCTGGTCGAGGTGACCCTCCACGAGGGCCGCAAGCACATCGTCCGCCGCATGCTGGCCGAGGCGGGCTTCCCGGTCGAGCGGCTCGTACGGACGTCCTTCGGGCCGATCCCGCTGGGCGACCAGAAGTCCGGCTGGCTCCGCCGCCTCACCAACACCGAGGTGGGCATGCTGATGCGGGAGGTCGGTCTCTAGGGCGTGTTTCGAAAGTAGCGTCGTCCGGCCGTAGGGCGGGCCGGACGCCGCCCGGCAGGCGGGACTTTCGAAACACGCCCCAGCGCCCCTCCCGGCAAGCTTTGCCCCGTCGCGCCGTCCAGCACGCCCGCTCTGAACGACGCTCCTCCCGGGGCAGACATTGCCGGTCACGGCACTACGCACGCCTTCGCCCGCGGCTCAGTCCGCTCTCCGGCCCGCGGCCGGTTCCTGGCTTCGATTTTCGAACAGGAATCGGTCGCGGGTCTTTTGCTGTCGTCACTGCGCCTTTATAGTCATGGTGACTATTAAGGAGCCGAGTGTGAGTCTCGCGGGCATCCTCGATCCCCTGCAGCAACCCTTGGTGACGGTCCTGGACACCCCGGTCAGCTGGACCGAGGTCCTCGGCTTCGGCGGCGGAGCGCTGTGCGTCTGGCTCGTGGCCCGTCAGCACCTCGCCAACTGGCCGATCGGTATCGCCAACAACCTTTTCTTCATCCTGCTGTTCACCCAGTCCGGTCTGTACGCCGACGCGGGCCTGCAGATCGTCTTCATCACCCTTGCCGTGTACGGCTGGTGGACCTGGACCCACGGGGGTGGACCGGGTTCGTCCGCCCTGCCGGTGCGCAGTACCACGCGCACCGAATGGGTCTGGCTGTGCGCGGCAGGGGTGGCGGGGACCCTTGCCCTGACCGTCCTGCTCGACCGTGCCACCGACTCGACCGTGCCGTTCTGGGACGCGCTGACGACCGCGCTGTCGCTGGCGGCGACGTACGGGCAGTGCCGGAAGCTGGTCGAGTCGTGGTGGCTGTGGATCGCCGCCGACGTGGTGTACATCCCGCTCTACGCGTACAAGGAGCTCTATCTGACCTCCCTGCTGTACGTCGGGTTCCTGACGCTGTGTCTGGTCGGGCTGCGCAACTGGAAGCTTGATCTCGCCTTTCGGCAGCGGGAGTTGACGGAGGTGGCCCGATGAATCGGTTCGCGCACGGGCTCGTGCTCGGCAAGTTCTATCCGCCGCACGCCGGCCATCACCACCTCGTCCGCACCGCCCAGGACCGCTGCGAGCGGCTGACCGTCCTGGTCTGCGCCGCCTCCGTCGAGTCCGTCCCGCTCGCAGATCGCGTCGCCTGGATGCGGGAGCTGCATCCGGACGTACGGGTCGTCGGCGCCGTCGACGACACCCGGATGGATCTCCACGACCCGGCGATCTGGGACGCCCACATGGCTGTCTTCACCGATGCCGTCCCGGAACCGGTCGACGCCGTCTTCACCTCGGAGTCGTACGGGGACGAACTGGCCCGCCGCTTCGGTGCCGAATCCGTCTGCGTCGACCCCGGCCGTACGGTTTTTCCGGTCTCCGGCACCGCCGTCCGGAAGGACCCGGTGGGCTGCTGGGACTTCCTCGAACCGCCCGTGCGGGCCGCGCTCACCCGCCGGGTCGTCGTCCTCGGCGCCGAGTCCACCGGAACCACCACGATGGCCCGCGCCCTCGCCGACCACTACCGGCGGCGCGGCGGCGTCTGGGCGCAGACCCGGTACGTCGCCGAGTACGGGCGGGAGTTCAGCGAACAGAAGCTGGCCGCACTGCGCGCCCGGTGGCCTCAGGCGCAGTGGGAGGACGTCGCCTTCACCACCGACGACTTCCCGCTGATCGCCGAGGCGCAGAACGCCAAGGAGGAGGTTGCCGCCCGGACCGGGTCCCCGGTGCTCATCTGCGACACCGACTCCTTCGCCACCACGGTCTGGCACGAGCGGTACGTCGGCGGCCGCAACCCGCTCGTCGAGGAGACCGCCGACCGGGTCGGCCATCACCTGTGGCTGCTCACCGACCACGACGGCGTCGCCTTCGAGGACGACGGGCTGCGCGACGGCGAGGAGCTCCGGCCCTGGATGACCGACCGGTTCCGGGCCGAACTCACCCGCACCGGAAGGACGTTCGTAGAGCTTACCGGGACGCATGAGAAGCGCCTGGAGACCGCGCTCACCGCTGTCGACGCCCTGCTCGCCGCAGGCTGGAACTTCGCCGCACCCCTCCCGGAGCGACGATGAGCACCGCCCCGGAGGGCTACGACCCTCATGCCTTCGAGCCGTTCGCCGTCACCGTCGACCTGGCGGTCTTCACGGTCCGCGGCGGCCGGCTGCACGTCCTGCTCGTCGAACGCGGCGAGGACCCGTACAAGGGGCACTGGGCGCTGCCCGGCGGCTTCGTCCTGCCCCGTGAGTCCGCCGAGTCCGCCGCCCGCCGGGAGCTCGCGGAGGAGACCGGGCTGACCGAGTCCACCGTCTCCTCCCTCCACCTTGAACAGCTCCGTACCTACAGCGATCCGGACCGCGACCCCAGGATGCGGGTCGTCTCCGTCGCGTACGCCGCGCTCGTCCCCGATCTGCCGGAGCCGCGCGGCGGTGGAGACGCGGCCAACGCCCGCTGGTGGGACGCCGGAGCACTCGGCGCGCTTGCCTTCGACCACGACCGCATCCTCGCCGACGCGCACGACAGGATCGGCGCCAAACTCGAGTACACGTGTCTTGCCACCGCCTTCTGCCCGGCCGAGTTCACCCTCGGCGAGCTCCAACAGGTGTACGAGACCGTCTGGGGCGTCGAGCTCGACCGACCCAACTTCCGGCGCAAGGTCCTCACCACGCCCGGCTTCGTCCAGGCCGTGGAGGGATCACCGCGCCGCACCGGCGGACGGGGGAAACCGGCCGCCCTGTACCGGGCGGGTGCCGCCACCGCCCTGCACCCTCCACTGCTGCGACCGGAAGGAAGAAGCACATGATCGTGACCAGGACCATCACCAAAGGCGCTGCCACCGGCGCGCTGACCGGGCTCGCGCTCGGTGACGCGCTGGGCTTCCCGACCGAATTCAACAACGTGCCCTCGATCCTCGCCAAGTGCGGGCCGTGGCGGCAGATGCGGCTGCCGCGTCCCGCGATCGTCTCCGACGACACCCAGATGACGCTGGCCCTCGCGCGGGGCATCCGCACCGCCATGGACCGGGGGCTGCTCACCGCGCTGCGGCTGACCCGGCCGGTGCGCGAAGAATTCGTCGAGTGGTACCACTCACCGGACAACAACCGTGCCCCCGGCCGCACCTGCATGACTGCCTGCCGGCTGCTCGACAGCGACCGGCTCTGGCAGGAGGCCAGCCAGACAGGCTCCAAGGGCTGCGGCGCCAATATGCGGGTGGCGCCCGTCGGACTCGTACCCGGGCTGAGCGAGGAACAGCGTTCCGGCGCGGCGCAGTTGCAGGCCGCCCTCACGCACGGACATCCCACGGCGCTCGCCGCCTCCGACCTGATGGCGCGCGCGGTGTACCTGCTGGCGCAGGGCGCGGAGCCGGCCGGGCTGATCGGACAGCTGCGCTCGTACGCGTACGAGAACAGCAGCCGTTACCTCTCGCGCTGGCTCGGCGATCTGTGGCGGTACGCGGGCGACGACTCCGGCGAGAGCTACATCCGGCGCGGCTGGGACGAGTGCCTGACCGCACTGGCCAGGGTGCAGGACGCCCTGCGCGACCCGTCACCGGAGGACGATCCGTGCGAGACGACCGGTGACGGCTGGATCGCCGAGGACGCCCTCGCCACGGCCCTGCACTGCTTCCTGCTGTTCCCCGACGAGCCGGTCACCGCCCTGCGCCGGGCCGCCTGCACGCGCGGCGACTCCGACTCGATCGGCTGCCTGACCGGGGCGCTGGCCGGGGCACATCTGGGGGCCGCGGCCTGGCCCAAGGAGTGGTCGGAGCGGATCGAGTACCGCAGCGATCTGCTGTCGCTGGGGGCGCTCTGGGACTCTTGATCCATGCGCACGAAGACGACGCACCTGCACGAGGCCGGGCTGCCGGTCACGGACTTCGGCCCGGTACTCGCCGAGGAAACCGGACCCCTGCTGTTCGCCACGGTCTCCGGGGCGCATCTGTACGGGTTTCCGTCCCGGGACTCGGATGTGGACCTGCGGGGGGTCCACCTCCTGCCCGCGGCTCTGTGGTGACCCGGTGCCCCTCCGGAGCGTCTCCTCACGCGGTGAACGTCCGGCGCGACGCGGGGGAGCCCGGGGTCTTCTTCATCTTCATCGCCCTGCGGGGACTCCCCCACGCGTCTCCGGACCGGCCGTCGCGGGGCGAGCAGAACGGTGGTGGTTGCGAGCGGGCCGTTCAGCCGGCGCCGAGTGACAGCGCCGACGTCCGGCGGGTGCGAATCAGGAAGTCCTCCACCCTTGCCCGGTCCGGCTCCGGTGGGAGCGGGGAACCTGTGACCGCCTCGTCGTTCTCCTCGGCCAGGCGGGTCATCCGGCGTTCGACCTCCGGCCAGGGAACCTCGCCGCGCTTCACCGCGAGCAGTTCCTCCCTGGCCGCGCCGACGTCGACCGTCAGCTCTCCCGTGCGCAGCAGATCCCGGCCGCTCGCCAGCAGCCGCAGCAGATGCATGGCGTGCTTCCAGCGCGGCGCACCGTGGCTACGGACATCCGCCTCCAGCTTCCTGCGTTGGCCCAGTGCGTAACGGACGAAGGTCCGGTGGGCGAGACGGGACAGGAACGCGTCGCGCAGGGAGAGGAGTTCGCGGCCGACGGGGGTGACCTGTTCCACCAGTGGGGAGTGCAGGCACTCCAGGACATTGGGGTTGGCGATCAGCGCCAGTTCGCAGAAGCGCTCCAGTTCCCAGGAGAACTGCTCCTCCGCCGGGCCCTCGACGTGTTTCGGTGGTTTGTCGAACTGCCAGAAGAGGCGGGTCGGCGCCAGGAAGACACCGCGCCGGTCGGTGTCACTGCCGTCCGTGGCGAGCCCGAACGCGCGTGAGCCCATCACACAGGAGTAGACCGTGTGGTCGCGTACGAGGGCCTCGGCGTCCGGGGTGGTCATGCAGGTGAGCGTACGTGAGGGAACATGCGTTGCGGCAGGGAGCCGTGGTGTCATCACCGGCCGCATGACGATGATCCCAAAGGTCTGGCGCGCACCCCTCCGGCGAGCGCGCCGACCCCGCCTGCGGGGTGCGTTTCAACGCGGTGGAGCTGCTGTGCGGATGGGCGGCCACGGAGGCCGGGCGGTCGTCGCTGGTGACGCCCGCAGACTGCCCTGACGCGACCGTCTCGGCGGGGGCTTCGGCTCCCGCCGTGATGGCCGGTGTCAGACGAGCCGGATGGTGTCACCGGTGACGGTGATCCGTTCGGTGGGCAGCGGGCCCGGCGCGGGACCGGCCACGACCGCCGCGTCCGTGATGCGGTACTTGCTGCCGTGGCAGGGACAGTTGATGGTGCCGTCACTGACCGAGTCGACGGTGCACCCCGCATGGACGCAGATGGCGGAGAAGCCCTTGAACTCGCCCTTCTTGGGCTGGGTCACCACGACCTTCTGCTCCGCGAAGATCGTGCCGCCGCCGACGGGGATGTCCGAGGTCTTGGCGAGGACCGTGCCGCTCGCGGCGGAGCCGTTCGGCGTCGTGGCGCTTGCCGTGCCGCTCGCGTGGGAACTTTTCGGCGCCGTGGTGCTCGGGGTGACGCCCGGTGAGGTCTTCGGTGCGGATGCCGTGCTGCTTCCGTCCCCGGTCGAGCCGCAAGCGGTCACCAGCCCGGCGGCGCCCGCTGCGGCTGCCGTGAGGACCGTCCTTCGTCGTGCGTCCATGGCTTGCTCCTTGTGTGGTGGCCACGACCGGGTGAGCTGTCTGCTCCCGGCATGGGCATCGTGACCCCGCGGACGCCGAGCGCCTAGCAACCTGGCGGCAGACTCGCCCGACTGGCAGAAGCACCGGGCCCGGCCGACATTGTCGATATTCCATCCCTCTCCCGACGGGCAGAACCATGACAGGAAACGGCCTCGGCAGCCTGCTGGGCGGCGGGAGCCGGAGCGGGGGGTGCCGGCGGCGCCAGAACCGTCCTCGGAGCGCTGCCGGGCGCGCTGGGCGATGACAAGCGCGGCGCAGGCGGGGTCATCGCCGGGGTGTACGGAGCGGCCACCGTGAACCGCGAGATCCTCTTCGTCCGGGCGGTCCCCGCTGCGGTGGCCCTCGTCCCCGTCCTGCCCGGCGCAGCCGGCCGGCCGGGTCC
The DNA here is from genome assembly GCF_048270745.1 of Streptomyces sp. NPDC056231. Classification (NCBI taxonomy): domain Bacteria; kingdom Bacillati; phylum Actinomycetota; class Actinomycetes; order Kitasatosporales; family Streptomycetaceae; genus Streptomyces; species Streptomyces sp. NPDC056231. The sequence goes on from NZ_JBLVKW010000014.1 coordinate 36,295, forward strand.
GGCGGACGCTGCTCGCCGTGCTCGCCACCGCCGCGTCCCGGTGACCGCTGTGTCTCACGGACAGAGCACCTCGGCCGCCGGCCGCCTCGCCCCTCTAGGCTGAAACGCGCAGGTTGGCGCCGAGCAGGCGCGACAACCTTGGAGCGGCACGAAGAACAACGGCACGAAGAACAGCAGCACGAAGAAGTGAGGAGCCAGACGTGGCGGTACGAGCGGTCCGCGGAGCTGTCCAGCTGGACCGGGACGAGGCCGGACACATGGACGAGCGGGTCAGCGGCCTGCTCACCGCCATCCTGGAGCGCAACAGCCTCGTTGCGGACGACCTGATCAGCATTTGGTTCACGGCCACCCCCGATCTGCACAGCGACTTCCCGGCCGCCGCTGCACGCGGCATCGGCATCGTCGACGTACCGCTGATCTGCGCCCAGGAGCTGGACATCGAAGGGGCGATGCCCCGCGTGGTGCGCATCCTCGCCCATGTCGAGACGTACCTCGCCAAGTCCGAGATCACGCACGTCTACCTCGGGGCCACCGCCTCTCTCCGCAAGGACATCGCCCAGTGAGAACCGCCGTCGTCATCGGAACCGGCCTGGTCGGCACCTCCGCAGCCCTTGCCCTCGCCGGGCGCGGCGTCCATGTCCACCTCCTCGACCACGACCCGGCGTCCGCCCGCACCGCGGCCGCGCTCGGGGCCGGTACGGACGAGGCGCCCGAGGGCCGCGTCGACCTGGCGGTCATCGCCGTGCCACCCGCCCATGTGGCCTCGGTGCTCGCCACCGCCATGCGGGACGACATCGCCCGCGGATACCTCGACGTCGCCAGCGTCAAGGGCGGCCCCCGCCGTGAGCTGGAAGCCCTCGGCGTCGACCTCACGCCGTACATCGGCACGCACCCGATGGCCGGCAAGGAGCGTTCGGGTCCCCTCGCCGCCACCGCAGACCTCTTCGAGGGGCGACCCTGGGTGCTCACCCCGACCCGCGACACCGACACCGAGGTCCTCAACCTCGCCCTGGAGCTGGTCGCGCTCTGCCGCGCCGTTCCGGTCGTCATGGACGCCGACGCCCACGACCGGGCCGTCGCTCTCGTCTCCCATACCCCGCAGCTGATCTCGTCGATGGTCGCCGCCCGCCTGGAGGAGGCCGACGAGACGGCCGTACGCCTCTGCGGCCAAGGCATCAGGGACGTCACCCGGATCGCCGCCTCCGACCCGCGGATGTGGGTGGAGATCCTCTCCGCCAACCCCGGCCCGGTCGCCGATGTGCTCGCCGGAGTGGCCGCCGATCTCGACGAGACCGTACGGGCGCTGCGCAGCCTCCAGACCGGCGACGAAGGCAAGCGCCGCGAGGGCACCGACTCCATCGAGGACGTGCTGCGGCGCGGCAACGCGGGCCGGGTCAGGGTGCCCGGGAAGCACGGGGCGGCCCCGGCGTCGTACGAGATCGTGGCCGTGCTCATCAGCGACCGGCCGGGCGAACTGGCCGGGATCTTTGCGGACGCGGGCCGGGCCGGGATCAACGTCGAGGACGTCCGCATCGAGCACGCCACCGGGCAGCAGGCGGGTCTGGTGCAGCTGATGGTCGAGCCGAGCGCGGCCCCCGCACTGGCCACGGCGCTGCGCGAGCGCGGCTGGTCGATCCGCCAGTAGGTGGTCCCCGCGCATGACGGCCGAACGCCCCCGGGCCCGCAGTGGCCAGGTCCGGGGGCACTTGTCCACAGGGTGCAAAGGCCCGTCCAGACACTCGGTAACCTTGAGCGGGGCGGGTTCGCGCGTCCCCGTCCCGCCCACCCCGAGTACCAGGAAGGTGTCCACCACCGTGGAAACCGTAAGCGCCGCCGCCCGGACGGCCCCGGCCGCAGTGATCGTTGCCATAGACGGCCCGTCCGGCACGGGTAAGTCGAGCACGTCGAAGGCCGTCGCCGCCCAGCTCGGCCTGAGCTACCTGGACACCGGCGCCCAGTACCGGGCGATCACCTGGTGGATGCTGAACAACGGCATCGACGTGCACAATGCCGCGGAGGTCGCGACCGCCGCGGACAAGCCGGTCATCGTCTCGGGCACGGACCCGGCCGCCCCGACGATCACGGTCGACGGCGAGGACGCCGCGGGCCCGATCCGTACGACGGAGGTCACCTCCAAGGTCAGCGCCGTCAGCGCGGTCCCCGAGGTGCGGGCCCGGATCACCGAGCTGCAGCGGTCCATCGCCGCGGACGCCGAGGTCGGCATCGTCGTCGAGGGCCGTGACATCGGCACGACCGTGCTGCCCAACGCCGACCTCAAGATCTTCCTGACCGCCTCCCCGGAGGCCCGCGCGGCCCGTCGCAGCGGAGAGCTCAAGGGCTCCGATCTCGCCACCACCAAGGAGGCGCTGATCAAGCGGGACACCGCGGACTCCAGCCGGAAGACCTCGCCGCTCGCCAAGGCGGGCGACGCGGTCGAGGTGGACACCACCGAGCTGACCCTGCAGCAGGTCATCGAGTGCGTCGTCACCCTCGTCGAGGAGAAGTGGGCCGCGAAGTGACCCCTGCCACGGGCACGCCCACGCTGCGTGGCGCGGCGGTCGGGCGCGGGATCGGCATCGGGCTGATGTACGGGCTGTGGAAGCCCCGCGTCCTCGGTGCGTGGCGGGTACCCGCCTCCGGACCCGTCATACTCGCGGTGAACCACTCCCACAACATCGACGGGCCGATGCTGATGGGCACCGCGCCCCGGCCCGTGCACTTCCTGATCAAGAAAGAGGCGTTCGTCGGCCCCCTCGACCCGTTCCTGCGCGGAATCGGTCAGCTGAAGGTGGACCGTACGAGCGCCGACCGCACCGCCGTCACCCGCGCCCTCGGCGTGCTGCAGAACGGCGGGGTGCTGGGGATCTTTCCCGAGGGCACCAGGGGTGAAGGAGACTTCGCCTCGTTGCGGGCCGGACTCGCGTACTTCGCAGTTCGCAGCGGGGCGCCGATCGTCCCCGTGGCCGTCCTGGGAAGCACTGAGCGTCGCGGGCGGTTGATATCGGCACTGCCGCCGTTGCGCAGCCGGGTCGATGTCGTCTTCGGCGACGCCTTCGAAGCACAAGAAGGTGCGTCCCGGCGCACCCGGAAGGCGCTGGACGAGGCGACGGTACGGATCCAGGAGCGGCTGACCTCGCACCTGGACAGGGCCAGGCGCTTCACCGGGCGCTAAGTAAGACTTGAGTAGTGGGCCGCGTGATCGTGGTCCATCGATGATGATGCAAAGAGGAACGGACTTCATGAACGACCAGATTCACTCCGGCGGCTCGGACCACGAGCACGGAGCGCTTGGCGACGCCGAGTACGCGGAGTTCATGGAGCTCGCCGCGCAGGAGGGCTTCGACGTCGAGGACGTCGAGGGCGCGATCGACGAGGCCGGTCACGGACCGCTGCCCGTCCTCGCCGTCGTCGGCCGACCCAATGTCGGCAAGTCGACCCTGGTGAACCGGATCATCGGCCGCCGCGAGGCGGTCGTCGAGGACAAGCCCGGAGTCACCCGGGACCGAGTCACCTACGAGGCCGAATGGGCCGGCCGCCGCTTCAAGGTCGTCGACACCGGCGGCTGGGAGCAGGATGTGCTGGGCATCGATGCCTCCGTCGCCGCCCAGGCCGAGTACGCGATCGAGGCGTCCGACGCGGTCGTCTTCGTCGTCGACTCGACCGTCGGCGCGACCGACACCGACGAGGCCGTCGTCAAGCTGCTGCGCCGGGCCAAGAAGCCTGTCGTCCTGTGCGCCAACAAGGTCGACGGCCAGAGCGGCGAGGCCGACGCCACCGCGCTCTGGTCGCTCGGTCTCGGTGAGCCGCACCCGGTCTCCTCACTGCACGGCCGCGGCACCGGCGATCTGCTCGACGCCGTCCTCGAAGCACTGCCCGAGGCTCCGGCCCAGCGCTTCGGCACCGCCCTCGGCGGACCGCGCCGTATCGCCCTCATCGGCCGTCCGAACGTCGGCAAGTCCTCGCTGCTGAACAAGGTGGCGAACGAGGATCGGGTCGTCGTCAACGAAATGGCCGGCACCACTCGTGACCCGGTCGACGAGCTGATCGAGCTCGGCGGCATCACCTGGAAGTTCATCGACACGGCCGGCATCCGCCGCCGCGTCCACCTCCAGGAGGGCGCGGACTACTACGCCTCGCTGCGTACTGCGGCCGCCGTCGAGAAGGCTGAGGTCGCCGTCGTCCTGATCGACGCCAGCGAGTCCATCAGCGTGCAGGACCAGCGCATCATCACCATGGCCGTGGAGGCCGGGCGCGCGATGGTGATCGCGTACAACAAGTGGGACACCCTCGACGAGGAGCGCCGCTACTACCTGGAGCGCGAGATCGAGACCGAGCTCGCGCAGGTTGCGTGGGCGCCCCGGGTCAATGTCTCGGCTGTCACCGGCCGCCACATGGAGAAGCTGGTCCCGGCGATCGAGACCGCACTCGAAGGCTGGGAGACTCGCGTTCCCACCGGTCGACTGAACGCCTTCCTCGGTGAGATCGTCGCCTCCCACCCGCACCCGGTCCGTGGCGGAAAGCAGCCCCGCATCCTCTTCGGCACCCAGGCCGGCACCAAGCCGCCGCGCTTCGTGCTCTTCGCCTCCGGGTTCCTGGAGCACGGTTACCGCCGCTTCGTCGAGCGCCGACTGCGCGAGGAGTTCGGCTTCGACGGCACCCCGATCCACATCTCGGTGCGGGTTCGCGAGAAGCGCGGCCGTAAGAAGTGACCCCCGGTCGGCCCGCTGACCGGCCGGCCGGCCGACCGTCTGTCCGTCCCGGACATGGCGAAGCCCCGCACGTTCCTGCTGTGAGCGGTGCGGGGCTTCGTCGTCGTACGGTCAGGCTCCCCCGGAGCCAGGTGGCAGCGCCGCCGGGGTGGCGCGCCCGGCGTGCCGGCCGACCCGCTGCCAGGAGCCGAGGTTTCCGGTGCGCGGCCCCTGACCGGAGGCGCCGCCGGAGTGGCTCGCATGACCGGAGTGGACGTTCAGCGGGGTGCGGGTGCTGAACAGTCCCGTACCGAAGGCCATGAAGGCCAGGTCCTCCTCGCCGCTCCGATCACCCGGCAGCGCCCGGAACGACCGGCGGTACTCGGAGTACAGCGCGTCGTAGATCGGGGTGGGGGACTGGCCGCCCGATGGCTCCCGCGACGGGCGCATGGCAGGGATCGGGCTCGGGCGCTGGTGGGAGGGGTCGTATGAGTGCACGTACGTGCCAACGACCCCACCGGCCGTCGGATGCGGGCCCGGCGAAGAAATAGCTGCTCGTTGCGGGTGCGAGGAGCGTACGGACATGATCAGGTCCCGGCCAGCGGCATCGCCGCCGCGACCAGGAGGCCGCTGGCCGCGGCCTTCTCCAGTGCGTCGCGCAACAGGTCCTCGCGGGGCTGCTGGCCGATCGATCCGGCCGGGGCGGCGAAGACGAGAACGGTCTGCGATTTGTTGGCCGCGGTCCGCCAGCCCTCGGTGACCTGCAGTGGGGCGTGTGCCTGCCACCAGGCGACGGGGGCACCGCCGCCTGTGCCCGGCTGCAGCACGGCATGCAGCTGACCCATGGCGAGCAGGATCGACCAGCCGTGCAGCAGGGCGGGCAGCCGGCCCATCCGGTGGACCGGCTGGAAGCCCTGCTCGAGCAGGAGCTGCAGGAAATCGTCGCCTCCGCTGCCGTCCGTACCGGGGCGGGCGATCGCGCCGGTGGGTTCGACGACCAGCGCCGGGTGGAGCTCGTCGTCGATCAGGACGAGGCCGCTGGTGACGCCGAGGACGGCCTGGCCGGGCACGAGCCCCTCCGGGCTCTCCGGCTCGCTGCCGGTGATGCTGCGCACGGCGCCCTGCAGCTGCTCCTCGGAGACCTGGACGACCTGGGAGGGGATGCAGGTCGCGTGCGCGAAGGCGAGAACGGCGGTCTCTTCGCCGACGAACAGCACCGTGCTGGTGCGCTCCTGCTCGGAATCGCCAGGGGTGCGGCAGGAAGTGCAGTCGTAGCTGCCTGGGGCGTTGTCGCCGACGAGCAACCGATCGGCTTCGGCATCGCCGATCTCGGCGCGTACGTCCTCGCTGACGTCGAGCATGCGCGGCACGGGTGGCTCCTCGAACTCGGTACGTGCGCCGGGCGGTTCCCGGCTCATGAAGAGACAACGGGCAATCCGTGGCCGGGGTCACGCGCGAAAGGGAACGGAATCGAACCGTCCGGCGCAGCGGGGTGAATCGAAGCCCCAAAGGGTTTACTTTCGGTCAATCGTTGCCGATTGGGGGCACATTGGTCTGCCTGGCCCGACGGTCAGCCGGTTCGGCGGGCGGTCGACAAATCATGAAATCAGCGGACACGTAATTGGCTGAAACTCGTCGATACCTTGAGTAAACCGGCGATCGGTCCTTACCGTCATGACAGTGGAGCCCGCAGCAGATCGGCCGAACCGGGAGACACGGCGAGTCATGCACATTTCGTTTCTGCTCCACAACGCCTACGGGGTCGGGGGCACCATCCGCACGACGTTCAACCTCGCCGGTGCACTGGCCGGGCACCATGACATCGAGATCGTGTCGGTCTTCCGTCACCGCGACGCCCCCGCGCTGGGCGCCCCCGCGGGGGTACGGATGAGTCACCTTGTCGACCTGCGGAAGAAGAGCCCGACGTACGACGGCGACGCGATCGAGCACACCAGGCCCGCCGCCGTCTTCGCCCGCGGCGACAGCCGGTACCGGCAATACAGCCGGCTCACCGACGCACGGGTGGCGGACCATCTGCGCTCCCTGGAGGCTGATGTCGTCGTCGGCACCCGCCCCGGGCTCAATGTCCAGATCAGCCGGCAGGCCCGACGCGGTCCGGTCCGGATCGGGCAGGAGCACCTCACCCTCGACAGCCACAGCTACCGGCTGCGCCGTGAGATCGGCCACCGCTACACGCTGCTCGACGCGATCACGACCGTCACCGAGGCCGACGCCCATGCCTACCGGACCGGGCTGCGGCTGCCCGGCGTACGTATCGAGTCCATCCCCAACGGGGTGCCCGAGCCCGCCGTCGCACCCGCCGACTGCGACAGCAAGTGGGTGATCGCGGCAGGGCGGCTGCACAAGGTCAAGCGGTACGACGTGCTGGTCCGCGCGTTCGCCGACGTGGTGGCCGTTCGCCCCGACTGGCGTCTTCGCATCTACGGCGGCGGCGACGCGACCGGCGACGAACGGCAGGCACTGCACACGCTCATCGGCCGGCTGGGCCTGCACAACCATGTGTTCCTGATGGGCTCGGTCAACCCGCTGGAGGCCGAGTGGCCCAAGGGGGCGATCGCCGCGGTCACCTCGGACCGGGAGTCCTTCGGCATGACGATCGTCGAGGCGATGCGCTGCGGCCTTCCGGTCGTCGCCACGGACTGCCCGCACGGCCCGCGCGAGATCATCGACGACGGCACCGACGGACGGCTGGTGCCGGTCGGGGACGCGGCCGCGGTCGCGGACGCCGTGCTCGGCCTGATCGACGACGACGGAACACGGCACCGGATGGGACGGGCCGCCCACGCCGCGTCGAGACGGTTCGACCCTGCGCTGATCGCCGAACGCCACGAAGCGCTCTACACCGAACTCATCAGGCGCGGCGGGCGCCACCACACGCACAGCGCCCTGCGCTCCGGCGTGCACCGGGCCCGCGGCGCGGTGCTGGACGTCATGTACGCGCTGCGCCACAAGGCCGGCGATGCGCTCCGCAAGGGGAGGGCCGCGTGACCGCGCCGGCGCTGCGGACGACACCGCCCGCCGAGTCCACTGCCGGCTGCGTCGCCGACTGCGTCGCCGACGCCGACGGCCGGATCACCTTCGATCTCCTCCGGGACCGCCGAGAGGGCGGGGCATCGGGGGCCGTCCTGCTCCTGCGTCTGCGGGGTACGAAGGGGCGGAGCGGCCGGGCGGTCGAGGACGTGCGGCTGCCCCTGAGCCCGGACGGTGACGGGCGGCTGCGCGCCGTGCTGCCGGGCACGGCGGAGCTTGCCGAGGGCCGCTGGGACGCCTGGGTGCAGCAGCCGGGCACGGATGGCGAGACGGCTGTCGAACCCGGCATCAGGGATCTGCGGGCCCTGGTCGACCGCACGCCCGACGCCGTCGGCACGGTCGGCGGGGCCGTGGTCCGCATCCCGTACCCGACTGCCGACGGCCGGCTCGCCGTGCGCTGCTGGGTTCGCGCGCCGCACGCGGAGGCCGGGCCGATCACCTTCGGCCCGGCCGCGATGACCGTCGACGGAGCGCTGTACGGGGCGGAGCTCGGCGACGACGCGTGCGTGGAGGCGCGGCCGGCCGGCAGTCCCGAGCGGAGCTGCCGGGCGCCCGTGACCGGCAGGGACGGGAGTTTCTCCTTCAGGCTCCCGTACGACCTGCCGACCGCCGGACCGGTGACCACGCCGCAGCTGTGGGAACTGTGGCTGTTCCCCGGCGGGCCGAGCGGGAGCGGTAGCGGCGGGATCCGGATCTCCCGCATTCTCGACGACATCTGGGACCGGAAGAAGATCTTCGTCTACCCGGCTCGGGCCGCCACGGGGGACATCCTCGTCGCCCCGTGCTACTCGGCCGACAACGACCTCTGTCTACGGCTGGAACCGGCCCGGCGGCACGACTGACTTTGGTCGAGGACAGCAGCTGTCCTCGACCGCTGGCAGACTCGCCCCATGTTGGAGACCTCGGCACGACTGCTGCGCTTGCTCTCACTTCTTCAGGCCCACCGCGACTGGTCCGGAGCCGATCTCGCCGAACGGCTCGGCGTCACCCCACGGACCGTCCGGCGGGACGTCGACAAACTGCGCGAGCTCGGCTATCCGGTCAACGCCAGCCCGGGCACCGGCGGCGGCTATCAGCTCGGCGCGGGGGCCGAGCTGCCGCCGCTGCTCCTCGACGACGACGAAGCGGTCGCGGTGGCGGTCGGGCTGCGTACCGCGGCCGGTCACGGCGTCGAGGGCATCGGAGAGACTTCCGTGCGCGCACTCGCCAAACTCGAGCAGGTCCTGCCGAACCGGCTCCGCCGCCGGGTCGGCGCCCTGAGCGCCTTCACCGTGCCCATGATGCGGGAACCCGGCGCCTCCACCGTCGACCCTGGCGTCCTCGCCGAGCTGGCCGGGGCCTGCCGGGACAGCGAGCGGCTGCGCTTCGCGTACCGGTCCCACGGCGGTTCCCTGTCGCGCCGGGCCGTCGAACCGCACCGGCTGGTCTGCACCGAGCGCCGCTGGTACCTCGTCGCCTGGGACCTGGACCGCGGGGACTGGCGTACCTTCCGGGCGGACCGGATCACCCCCACGCCGCCGCACGGTCCCCGCTTCGTGCCGCGCCACCCGCCCGCAGAGGACCTGGCCGCCTATGTCTCGAAGGGCGTCTCCACCACTGCCTACGCGACGCATGCGGTGATCCGGCTGAAGGTGCCGGTCGAGCAGGCCGCCGAGCGCATCTCGCCGTCCTCCGGAGTGCTGGAGGCGATCGACGCGCACAGTTGCCTGCTGCGCGCCGGCGCGGCGAGCCTCGACGTCCTGGTGATCCACGTGATGATGATGGGCTTCGACTTCGAGGTCGTCGAACCGCAGGAGCTCACCGATGCGATCAGGGCGGCCCGGGACCGGCTCTCCCGTGCACTCAGCTGAAGGAGACCGCGGACTTTCGACCGACCGCTCGCCCGGTGTGCCCGGCCGGTGAGGGAGGGTCTGTGTCCGGTATACGGGCGGATGCGGGCGTCGGTCCCGATCGGATGGTGTGGATATCCCGACCGGAAGATAAGGCTGCCATAAGGAAGCGTGAATTCTCGGTGGCGAGCCCGTTTTCAAATACCTTATGGGAAGGAAATTCCGACCATCGGGTAGGTCATATTTCCTCTGGATTTCCGAGCCGTTCGGTGATCGTTTATAAGTGTGCATGATTACTGTGCGTCGGCCTGAGAACCGCACGTTCGAGTGAAGCAGTGTGCGGGAAACGGCTGTCGTGATCCTGTGACACAAGCGTGACCGGTGGCGTACGTGAGGATGCCGTGCCGGGTGCAAGCGCCCGGCTTCCGTACCCGTCCGGGGCCGCCTACGGTGAGTGGCATGGCACCCATCCCGACCCCTCCCGCCCAGCCCGATGACACGCCCGACGCGTATGTCGGCCTCGCCGCAGAAGCAGCCGAGCGCAGGGCCCGTGCCCGCGGCTGGCGCACGGTCAGAGCTCTGCCGCCGGGGGCGATCATCACCATGGAGTACCTGGCCGGGCGGATCAACTTCGAGGTCGACCACGCCGTGGTGACCCGCTGCTGGGTCGGCTGAGACTCCTGCCATGAGCAAGGCCCCGACCGGGGTCGGGGCCTTGAGTGTGCGGGGGGCGGCTGTGCGTACCGTTCCCGCATGGGGATGCGGTCCGTCAGCCGCCGGCCACCGGGTGGGCCGGGCTTGTGCCGCCTCGCGGCGCTCGGTCCGCGTGCGGTGGGCGCCGGCTGCCGACCGGGGTGACCGGCGTCCGCTCCGAGCGCACCGTGTGCGGCGTGTGGGCCCGCTGCCGGGTCCCCGCCGCCAGAGCGGCAGGAGCCGAGGCGGCCGGGCGACCACTCGTGGCGACCGGTTCGAGCACCGGGCTCTCGCCCGCGCTGCCACTACTGTCCGGTTGCGGCAGTGGTGCGGTCTGGGACGCACCGGCCGCGACGGGCACCGGGGGAGCGGTCCGGCGACGCGCACGCAGCTGCTCGCGCACCGCGAAGATCCATTCCTCGGTACGGGTGATCAACGGCTCGACCCACGGCAGTCCCAGCAGGATCAGCAGCCCCGCAGCCCAGCCGAGCAGCACATCGCTCAGCCAGTGCGTACCGAGATAGACGGTCGTGAGCCCGACCCCGAGCGAGACCACCGCCGATACGGCCGACAGGTAGCGTCTGGCCCGCGGCGTAGTGGCCAGGTAGGCGAGGATTCCCCAGGTCACCACCGCGTTGGCGGTGTGGCCGGACGGAAATATATCGCCGCCGGCGAAGAGCTCCGCGGAGCCGATCTGGGTCGCGTAGTGCGGGCCGAGCCGGCCCAGGCCGAGCTTGACGGCGCCCACGGTCAGATTGAGGAGCAGCAGCGAGGCGCCCAGGGTCAGCAGGGGCCGCAGGGTGTGCTGCCGCCAGGAGCGCCAGCCGAGCCAGCAGGCGACCATCACGGCCGTCGGGCCTCGCTGGCCGAGGACGACGTAGTAGTCGAGGAACGCATGGATTCCGGGCCACTGCTGGTAGGGCCGGAAGAGCATGACCTTCCAGTCCAGGGCCACCAGCCAGGAGCCCATCAGCACGGCAACGACGATGGCGAGATAGAACGCCAACGTCCCGCCGAAGAGAGCGATGCGGTGAGGACTCATCCGCGGTGGCTCTATCTTCGGCGGTTCCGGCTCCCGGTCCAGCCGGGCAAAGATGTCGGTACGCACCCAATCGACGTTACAGCGAGTGAGTGCGTGATCCTGCCGTCCCGGCCGCTTTGTGATGACGATGTGATGTGGACTATGTCTCAGTCGGGTCAATATTCCTGACCCATCAGTGAATCCCGGTGGCCTCGCGCTCTATTTATTCTGCGCTTATTTCGGAAGAGTGTTTGAGTATCTCCCAATAAATGGGGAGCGGTGCAGGTATCAATTTCTCCGGCCGCGACGAGCGGGCGGACGGACGGTGCCCGGCCGGTCACGGAACGGTCACACGCCGTCGGCGGGGCCGGTCCGGCGTGGCATACGCCACACCTCGTGACCTGTCGGGGTATGAGGTCGACCACGTGTGGCCACGCCGGACTCGCGTACGCTGACGGATCACTCGCCCGTCGATGCCGGGCCTGGAGGGGCAGTGCACACTGCATCCCCGGTTGGCCTGCCGAGCGCGAGGGACCTTTGGGAGGTACATGCATGTCCGGGACGACCACAGCCCGATTCCGGCTGCGCGCAGCCGCCGGCGGGGCCAATCGGTGGGTCGTCCTGGTCGTCCTCTGCCTCAGTTTGTTGCTCGTGGCGCTCGACGCGACGGTGCTCCACGTCGCCGTACCCGCCGTCACCGAGGACCTGCGGCCCAGCGCCGCCGGTCTGCTGTGGATCGTGGATGCCTATCCACTGGTCTGCGCCTCGCTGCTGATTCTCTTCGGCACCCTCGGTGACCGGGTCGGCCGCCGCCGCATCCTGCTGATCGGCTACACGCTCTTCGGTGCCGCCTCCGCGATCGCCGCGATGGCGGACAGTCCCGGCGTGCTGATAGCGGCGCGCGCCCTGCTGGGCGTCGGCGGCGCGATGATCATGCCAGCGACGCTGTCCATCCTCCGCCAGGTCTTTCCCGACCGGCGAGAGCGGGCCGTCGCCATCGGGGTGTGGACCGCGGTCGCCGCCGTCGGCGCGGCCACCGGACCGGTCATCGGCGGCTTCCTCGTGGAGCACTTCTGGTGGGGCTCGGTCTTCCTGATCAATCTGCCGCTGATGGCGCTGATCCTGCCGATCGGTCGGCTGCTGCTCCCCGAATCGCGGGGCAGCGACGACGGCCCCTGGGACGTGCTCGGCGCGCTGATGGCCGCGGCCGGAGTGCTCGGTGTGGTCCTGGGCGTGAAGCACGCGGGCACCGGCGAGGGTGCCTTCGGCCTCGCCACCCTCGTGCCGCTGCTGCTCGGGGCGGCACTGCTCGTCGCGTTCGTCCGTCGGCAGAAACGACGTACGCATCCACTGATCGACATTGCGATGTTCGCGCGGCCCGCGTTCTCCGCCGCGGTCGGCTGCATCGTCCTCGCCATGCTGGCCCTGGTCGGTCTGGAACTGATCGCCGTCCAGTACCTGCAGCTGGTCCTGGACCTCAGCCCGCTGGAGACCGGCCTGCGGCTGCTGCCGCTCACCTTCGCCGCGATGGCCGCGGGTGCGACCGGCTCGTACACTCTGCGCCGGATCGGACCGCGCCGGATGGTCGGCTGGGGCTTCGTGCTCACGGCCGCCTCGGTGCTGATCCTGACCCTGATGGGGCAGCACGACCGGCCCGCCCTGCTGACCGTGGCGTTCGTCGTGCTCGGCTTCGGGCTCCAGTCCACGCTCTTCGGGGCGTACGAATCGATGCTCAGCGAGGCCCCGGCGGACCGGGCGGGTGGTGCGGCGGCCATCGGCGAGACCTCGTACCAGCTGGGTGCGGGTATGGGGATCGCCCTGCTGGGCAGCGTCATGAACGCCGCCTACGCGCCCGGACTGGCCAAGCTCTCCGGAGCGGGAGTCCCCGCTGAGGCCTCCGCCGCCGCCTCCCACTCCCTGGGCGAGGCGTATCAGGTCGCCTCACAGCTGGGCGGCCCGCTGGGCGGGGTGCTGCGGAGCGCGGCCCGGCATGCCTTCATCGACGGGCTGCATGTCACGCTGCTGGTCAGTGCAGGTCTGCTGCTGCTGGGCGCGCTCGCCGCGCGGCGACTGCCGCGGGTGATGGAGTGCCCGCCGGTGGAGATCTGTGAACCCCGCGAGGCCGCCGAGGTGACTGCCGCCGTGGAGACGCGAGGGCCCCGCGCGTTCTCTGCTCCCCAGGGCGTGCCGGTCCAGGGCCTGCCGAAAGGGCCCCCTTCGGTGCCTGCCCAACGGCAACCCGCCGAGGCCACCGGCTCTGGACGCGCGGCACACTGAGCCGTAACGTCAGCACGACGCCATAACTAACACTGCTAGTTTTAGCATCGTGCGAGCCGCCGGAGGCACTCTCATGTCCACTCCATCTCCCGCGAAGCCGTCGAAGCTCCCGCCCTTCGACCCCGGCGACCCGATCGGCATCGACGATCTGCTCGGCCCCGAGGATCTCGCGATCCGGTCCACCGTTCGCGCCTGGGCCGCCGACCGGATCCTGCCGCACATCGCCGAGTGGTACGAGAACGGCGAGCTGCCCGGCATCCGCGAGCTCGCCCGCGAGCTCGGTTCGATCGGCGCCCTCGGCATGTCCCTGCAGGGATACGGCTGCGCGGGCGCCACCGCCGTCCAGTACGGACTGGCCTGCCTGGAGCTCGAAGCGGCAGACTCCGGGATCCGCTCCCTCGTCTCCGTGCAGGGCTCTCTCGCGATGTATGCCATCCACCGCTTCGGCTCCGAGGAGCAGAAGCAGCAGTGGCTGCCGGCCATGGCGGCCGGCGAGATCATCGGCTGCTTCGCGCTCACCGAGCCGGACCACGGCTCCGACCCGGCCGGGATGCGGACGCACGCCAAGCGCGACGGCGGGGGAGACTGGGTGCTCAGCGGCCGCAAGATGTGGATCACCAACGGCTCGGTGGCCGGGGTCGCCGTCGTCTGGGCGCAGACCGACGAAGGCAGCAACGGCAGCGGCATCCGCGGATTCGTCGTGCCGACGGACGCCCCCGGCTTCTCCGCGCCCGAGATCAAGCACAAGTGGTCGCTGCGTGCCTCGGTCACCAGTGAGCTGGTCCTCGACGAGGTACGGCTGCCCGCCGGCGCCGTACTTCCCGGAGTCACCGGCCTGCGCGGACCGCTCAGCTGTCTCAGCCATGCCCGCTACGGCATCGTCTGGGGAGCCATGGGCGCGGCGCGGGCCAGCTTCGAGGCAGCGGTCGACTACGCGAAGACCCGGGAACAGTTCGGCAAGCCGATCGGTGGTTTCCAGCTCACTCAGGCCAAGCTCGCGGACATGGCTGTCGAACTGCACAAGGGCATCCTGCTCGCCCACCATCTGGGCCGCCGGATGGACGCGGGCAGGCTCCGCCCGGAACAGGTCAGTTTCGGAAAGCTCAACAATGTGCGGGAGGCCATCGAGATCTGCCGCACCTCGCGCACGATCCTCGGCGCCAACGGGATCTCGCTCGAATACCCGGTGATGCGGCATGCGACGAATCTGGAGTCGGTGCTCACGTACGAGGGCACCGTGGAAATGCACCAGCTGGTGCTGGGCAAGGCACTCACCGGCCTGGACGCATTCCGGTAGAACGGGACGCCGGCCGGACCGATCCGGCGAGCGCCCTGCTCAGCTCTGGTTGAAGAAGCCGTCGGCCGGCCGGCCGACGGCTTCGCCGTTGAGCACCCGGGTGTCGGCCGGGGTCAGCAGGAAGACCCGGGTGGCCACGCGGTCGATAGAACCGCGCAGACCGAAGATCAGCCCCGCGGCGAAGTCCACGACACGCTTTGCGTCGGCAGGGTCCATGGCCGTGAGGTTGATGATCACCGGGACGCCGTCCCGGAAGAGCTCGCCGATGGCGCGCGCGTCCCGGAAGCTGTCCGGGGTGACGGTGGCGATCCGGCGGCCCGTCTCCTCGGCCGCCTCGGAGACCACCTGTACCCGTGGGTCGGTCACCCAGGCATTGCCGGTCCCGGTCCGTGCACCCTCGGTGTACTCGTCGTCGTAGTAACGCTCGTCGTTGTCCTCTACGAGGCCCAGCCAGGCACTCGCCTTGCGCACCGATCCCATGGACGCCTCCTCTCACCGCGGTTCCTTGGTGTTCCGCATCTCTTTCGTATCCCTATGGTCGACCATGATGCGGATCGTGCGCCAAGTGGATAGTCGGTATGCAGGCGATTCGTGACGCTACTGGTGCAAAAGATGTGGCGATTCGTCACGGTTCCTCCCGCATAAGGCCCCTGGGAAAAGAAAATATGATGCGCCGGTCCGTACGGGTGACATGGGGGACGTACGGGTGAACGGGTCACTCGATACGATGCCTGTCGCGCACCCGCACGAGCGCTGCGCATGACTGAACGGCTCTCGGGGGATTGTCGTGTTCGGAATAGTCAGGCCCTGCGCCCATCGGTTGTCGGAGGGGCTCAAGACCGCGTGGATGGCCCATCTCTGCGGGCTCTGTCTCGCACTTCGCTCGGACCACGGCCAGTTCGCCCGGGTCGTCACGAACTACGACGGCCTGATCGTCTCGGTCCTGACGGAGGCTCAGGCAGAGCGCACCACGGGCCGGTGGCGCACCGCGGGTCCTTGCCCGCTGCGCGCCATGCGGACCGCGCCGGTCGCCCGGGGCGAAGGGGCCAGGCTCGCCGCCGCCGTCTCGCTGGTGCTGGCCTCGGCGAAGGTGCGGGACCACGTCGCCGACCGGGACGGGCTGTTGAAGCGCCGCCCGGTCGCCGCGGCCGCCCGCCGGGTCGCCGCGGGCTGGGACAGGGCCGGAGCGCGTACCGGTGCTCAGCTGGGCTTCGACACCGCGGTCCTCGTCGACGCCGTCGACCGGCAGACCGGCATCGAGCGACTCGCGGGGCTCGGCACCCCGCTGCTGACGGTCACCGAGCCCACCGAGACGGCCACTGCGGCGGCCTTCGCCCACACCGCCGTGCTCGCGGGCAAGCCGCAGAACGCCGAGCCGCTCGCCGAGGCCGGCCGGCTCTTCGGCCGACTGGCCCATCTGCTGGATGCCGTGGAGGACCAGGGGGCTGACGCGGCGTCGGGCGCCTGGAACCCGCTCACCGCCACGGGTACCTCGCGCGCCGAGGCCCGGCGGCTGTGCGACGACGCGCTGCGCGGCGTGCGGTTGGCGCTGCGCGACGCCGAATTCACCGACGACAAGCTGGCGCATGTGCTGCTCGTGCATGAACTGCGCCGATCGGTGGACCGCGCGTTCGCCACGGAGACGTGCTCCCACCAGGCGGATGCGCACCAGGCCGGTGGGCACGGCGTCACCGGGTCCTTCGGGGCGCCGCCCGGCAATCCGTACGCGCCGAACACCCCCGGCAGCCCGTTCGGCCCCCCGTCGCCCCCGCCGGAACCGCCGCGCGACCGGCGCGGGCTGATCATGGGGTGCCTGGTGTGGGCGGGGCTCGCCTGCACCTGCCAGATGTGCTGCGGGACCTTCGAGGACCCGTGGAGCCGTCAGCGCCGCGAGGGGCTGTGCAGCCAGTGCGACTGCTGCGATGCCTGCGACTGCTGCAGCAACTGCGCTGACTGCTGCGGCAACTGCGACTGCTGCGACTGCGGGTGCGACTGCTGAGCCGTGCTTCGGACGCGGCTCAGCCCGGGGTGTCCGGTGCGGCGCATCGCAAGGCGAAGGATCGTCCCGCGCTCCCCTCGGGGCCACCCCGCATCTCTCGCCGGGCGGCCTCGACGACTTCGTCGACCGGGTCGTCCCGCTCCTCCAAGATCGCGGAGCCTTCCGCTCCGAATGCACCGGTTCCACTCTGCGGTCGCATTTCGGGGCGGCCGGGCCGGTGTGGAAAGGTTGATCGCATGAGTACGGACGCACAGCAGGCAGCCCAGGGCTGGATCCACTGGCACGAGGAGCGCACGGCCACGGTCTCGGGACCGTACGGACCGCTTTCCCTCACCGGCACCCACTGGCTCTCCGACTACCCGGAGGGCCGAATTCCGGCTCTTCCCGGGCAGTGGCGGGAGGACGGCGACGAGCTGGTGCTCACGGCCGTCGCCGAGGACGGGCTCACCGTCGACGGGAAGCAGTTCACCGGCGAGGCGCGGCTCACCGCGGACCGCGGCCCGATCGACGAGTCCCGCGTCGCGCACGGTGAGCGCCGACTCGTCGTGCTGAGCCGCGAAGGGCTGTGGGCTGTAAGGGACTTCGACCCGGACTCCCCGGCACGGAGGGCCTTCCGCGCCATCGACGCGACACCGTACGACGCCCGCTGGGCGCTGTCCGGCACCTTCCGCGCGTACGACACCGCGCGCACGGTCCGGGTCGAGAACGCCGATGGTGTCGAGCGGGGGCTCGGCCTCGGTGGCGAGATCGCCTTCGAGGTGGACGGCACCGAGCACACGCTTCAGGTCGCGGTCGAGCACGACGGCTCGCTCTGGGCGGTCTTCGCCGACGCCACCAGCGGGAACAGCAGCTACCGCTTCCGCTTCCTGCGGCCGGCCGCGCCGGCCGAGGACGGCAGCGTGACCGTCGACCTCAACCGCGCGCTGCTGCCGCCGTGCGCCTTCGCCGACCACTTCATCTGCCCCTTCCCGCCGCCCGGCAACACCCTTCCGATCGCCGTCGAGGCGGGAGAGCGGAACCGGATCGACCGCTGACGCATCACCGCACCCGATCGGTTCAGGCCCCGGCAGCCCGCGCGCTGCCGGGGCCTTTGTGGGCGTGCGGCGGTACGGATGGCCCGCCCGTTCCGCCGAACTGAGGCCAACGGGCCCTCTTGCGCGAGGAGTTGACGCCTTGAATACTCCCGAGCAGCGCTTGTCAGGAGCACGTCGCATTTGGAACGGACATGCGGCCGCGCCCCCGACTGCGCCTCACGGGTCCGGCCACCCCACTGGCGGACCCCCGTTTCCCCTCGGGAGGAATGACAAGTGAGGAACAAGCGCACCACCCCCCTCAGCACCACAGCGAGACGAAGCCGGATCGTCGCGGTCGCCGCGGGCCTGGTGGCCGTCGCCGCAATCGCCGTCCCCAGCGCCCATGCCAACTCCACCACGACGTTCAGCGCCAACCAGCTGTCCGCCGCCAGTGATGCGGTGCTCGGCGCCGACATCGCCGGTACCGCCTGGAACATAGACCCGGCGACCAAGACCCTCGTCGTCACTGCCGACAGCACGGTCACCCAGGCCGAGATCAAGCAGATCAAGAAGTCCGCCGGCGCCAACGCGGGCGCCCTGCGCATCGAGCGCACGTCCGGCACCTTCAGCAAGCTGCTCTCCGGCGGCGACGCCATCTACGCCCCCGGCTGGCGCTGCTCCCTCGGCTTCAACGTCCGCAGCGGCAGCACCTACTACTTCCTGACCGCCGGTCACTGCACCGACGGCAACCCGCCCTGGTACACCAACTCGTCGAACTCGACGTACATCGGCCCGACGGTCGGATCCAGCTTCCCGACCAATGACTACGGCCTGGTGCGGTATGACAACGCCTCCGTCGCCCACGCGGGCACCGTCGGCAGTCAGGACATCACCAGCGCGGCCAACGCCACGGTCGGCATGTCCGTCACCCGTCGCGGCTCCACCACCGGCATCCACAGCGGATCCGTCACCGGTCTCAATGCCACGGTCAACTACGGCGGCGGGGACATCGTCTACGGCATGATCAAGACGAATGTCTGTGCGGAGCCCGGTGACTCCGGCGGTCCCCTCTACTCCGGGACGAAGGCGATCGGACTCACCTCGGGCGGCAGCGGCAACTGCAGCTCCGGCGGTACGACGTACTTCCAGCCGGTCACCGAGGCGCTCAGCGCATACGGCGTCAGCGTCTACTGACGCACCGGCGCCCGATCGCACACATGACGGAGCCCCCGCCCGAATTCCGGGCGGGGGCTCCCGCACACCCCGCGGCTTTTGAGAGGATGTGGGGGAGGTCGGTCGCGCAGGAACGACGGGGGCGGATGCTGTGCCTCCCGGAGGGGTGTCCTCCGGGAACCCCCGGAGACACTCCAGGGGGTTCCAGTCCGTGAAACGCATCGGAGTGACCGGCCATCGCAGCATTCCCGAGGAGGCGCACGTCCATGTGCTGGCCGGGATCCGGGCGGCGCTCCGCGAGCTCGACGGCTCCCTGGAAGCCCTCTCCAGCCTGGCCGTGGGAGCGGATCAGCTCTTCGCCGACCTGGCACTCGCCCACGGCGCCGAACTGACCGTCGTCATCCCCAGCGGGGACTACGAGACATCGTTCGCCGCCGGCGCCGAACTGGCCCGCTACCGGAGCCTCAAGGACCGGGCGGCCCGGGAGGTGCTGCTGGACTTCCCGCACTCCACCGACGAGGCGTACTACGCGGCGGGTGCCTATATCGCCGATCACTGCGACCGGCTGCTCGCGGTGTGGGACGGCCGGCCGGCCCGCGGCTTCGGCGGCACGGGCGACATCGTGATGTACGCGAGGACGCTCGGCCGCCCGGTCACGGTGATCTGGCGCGACGGGGTCGAGCGCGCCTGATCCGGATCGGTACGCGCCGGTCGTATGCGACCGATGCGCAACAGTACTGCGCATACGGGGTTATTGGCTGCTCGTCACATCTGATGCCGGGCGAGCCAGTCGGTGTGCTGCGGGGAAACGATGCGCTCGGTCTCGAACACCGCCCGGGGCCACTGCCGTTCGGTCAGTGTGGTCTCCATCGCGACCTGCATCGACTCCAGGTCTTTCTCGACAAGTGAGTGTGCGGAGATCAGCGGATGGTGGCGGCGCATCTCGCTCCACGCCAGGCAGGCCGCCGCAGCCGTGGACAGCACGCCGGTCGCGGCGAAGGACTGGGTGACGGAGAACGTCCTCAACAGGGCGAGGACCAGGGCGAAGGCGGTCAGTGCGGCGATCGTGGTCGACCAGACAAGGGTGGCGCGCCGGGACACATCCTGGCGACGGCGGTACCAACTGCGCTGTTCGATCAGCCGATCCCGCACATATGTCTCCTTGCGTACGGTATACGCTTTGTCCCGTAACTCGCGCATGGAATCCGTGATGAGTCCGCCCGAATCTGTCGTCTGGTCGCGTGGGTCCGCCCAGCCGACTTTTCTGAGCTCCTGCAGCCCCTCTTCGAGCCGGTTGGCGAACACTGCCTCCGGGTGCTGGGTGCTGGTGTCGAAAGGCGAGCCGTGCACCGAGTAACGCCAGCACATCGATTTGATGAACTCTGCCGCCGAGCGATTTAGTTGCCAATGCGACTTTGCTTTGCGGCGGGAGGGGAGGTAGGTCGTGATCAGGACACCCAGGTAGGCCAACACCCCGACCGCATCGGTGAGTTGAAACGTGTCAGCAACCTCCCAGTGCCAGGGGAGCGCTGCCGGTATCGCACCCACGACCAGTAGGATCAGCTGCCAGCGGGTGGTGTTCACGGTCTCCCGTTGCCGTGCGATCGCGATGGCGTCCGTGTGGTGAAAGAGCGCCGGCAGATCAGCGTTCCGGAAGACCATGCTCTGCAGTGGTCCGGGAATCGCCGTCATGTTCACTCCCGTCTGCGGTTTTGTCTTCACCCATATGGCGGAATGGATGATTCCGTAGCGTCTTGGGCAGTCCCACGTGACGCTTGCGTTGTAAGGCGATGGCCTCAGTTGCGAACCGAGGTCATGAGAGTAAAGTCGTGCCGCCGGACACTGCAATGGTGCAGCTGGACGGTGCAGTTTCCGTGTCCGGAACAATCCCATCAAGGACGGCCGTGAAGAACTCTGAATCCTCCCGCTCCTTCGCCGATGCGAAGAAGAGCCGTGTGCCGCTCGCCGAGATCGACGCGCGCGGCAAGGAAGCCACCCGGAAGCTCGGACGGGTGCATGCCGCCTCCGCCGGTCAGCGGACCCAGGCATCTACCTTCAACTCGGCTCTCTAGTCACACTCTCCGGGCTGGCTAGACTGGTGGAATGACAGGACCCTTGGTCCCTTTCCGCGAAATCGTTCTCAAGGTTCACAGCAGGTGCGATCTTGCCTGTGACCATTGCTATGTCTATGAACATGCAGATCAGAGCTGGCGTACCCGTCCGAAAACTATCTCTGACGATGTCATCTTCCGGACTGCTCAGCGCCTGGCTGAGCATGCCAAGACACATGCACTGCCCTCCGTGTCAGTGATCCTGCACGGAGGGGAGCCTCTGCTGGCGGGCCCCGCGCGTCTGCGCCGCGTCTGCGAGGAGCTCACCTCGGCGCTTAAGGGCATCGCCGATCTCGATCTACGGATCCATACCAATGGCCTGCAGCTCAGCCCGCGCTATCTCGACCTCTTCGACGAGTTCGGCGTCAAGGTCGGTATCTCCCTCGACGGCGACCGGGCCGCCAACGACCGGCACCGCCGTTTCGCCGACGGACGCACCAGCCACCCTCTGGTCCTGCGAGCCGTCGGGCTCCTCCGGCAGGAGCGCTACCGGCATCTCAATCTCGGCCTGCTGTGCACCGTCGACATCCGGAACGATCCGCACGCGGTGTTCGACGCCCTGGCCGAACTCGATCCGCCGCTCATCGACTTCCTCCTTCCGCACGCAACCTGGGACCAGCCGCCGTCGCGTCCGGACGGATCGCCCACGGCCTATGCCGACTGGCTCCTCGCGATCTTCGACCGCTGGAGGGAACAGGGCAGGCCGGTGCCGGTGCGGTTCTTCTCCTCGGTCCTGTCCAGCCTGAGCGGCGGACCCAGTCTCACCGAGTCCCTGGGCCTGGCCCCCACCGACCTCGTCGTCGTCGAGACCGACGGGCAGCTGGAACAGGTGGACTCGCTCAAGAGCGCCTATGAAGGCGCGGCCGCCACCGGGTTCGACGTCTTCACCCACGCCTTCGACGAGGTCGCGGCGCACCCCGGGGTCCGGGCGCGGCAGCTCGGACTGGCCGGAGTCAGCGAGACCTGTCGCCGTTGCCCCGTCGTGCGTTCGTGCGGCGGGGGGCTCTACACGCACCGCTACCGCTCGGACAGCGGATTCGACAACCCCTCGGTGTACTGCGCGGATCTCGAAGCGCTGGTGCGCGGCATCGAGGTGCGGACGGCCGCGGAAACCGAGTCGGCCGCGGTTGCGGAGCCGCACGAGCTGATCGCGGCGCACCAGGACCTGACGCGGACTCTGCTCGCCCGGCTCCACGCGGACCTCGACGGCCGGGGCGGAGAGCGCTGGGACGAGGCCTGGGAGCTGGTGCAGGCCCTGGACCGGACGGAAGCGGGCGCCGACGGCCTGGACGGTGTACTGGCCCATCCCTACACCCGCACCTGGCTGCTCGACGCGCTGGACGCCGTGTACGAGGACCGGCCGGATGCCGAACGGCCGGCTGCGCTGCGGCTGTCGTCGTCCGTGGCCGCTGCCGCCGTACGCGCCGGACTCGAACGGGATGTCCCCGTCGCCTACCGGGACGGCAGCATCTTCCTCCCCACCCTCGGGGAGGTGCGGATCGGCGGGCCGGGGGAGCACGGCACTGCCCGTGTGCGCGCCACCGACGACGGATTCCTGATCCGGCGGGCCGGGCGCACCGCCGAACGGCGGATCGTGCGGACGTCGACGGAAGACCCCGGCTGGCTTCCGGTGCGCCACGTGGCTGTCGGCGGGGCGGCCGGCTTCGTACTCGACGACCTCGACCCGTACCGGGACTGCTTCGACACGCCCGTCGCTCCCCGGCTCGGGCAGTCCGAGGCCGATGCGTGGAGTGCGGGACTCGCCGGGGCCTGGGAACGGCTGACGGCGGTCGTGCCGGGGCAGGCGGCCGAAGCGGCGGGCAGCCTGATCGCGATGACGCCGCTCACCACCGGACACCTCGCTGTGGGGCGGCACGGCTACGGGGCGTTGGGGATCGGCGTGTACGCGGATGCCGAGGAACTGGCGCTCGGTCTGCTCCGCGGATTCCGGCGGGCCAAGCTCAGGGCCCTCGCGGATGTCACGGATCTGTACGCATCGGACGGAGCCTGGGAGCATCGGACGCCCTGGCAGGAAGAGTCCGTTCCCTTCTCGCGGCTGCTGTCCATGACCTATGAGCGGGTGGGCCTGGGTCTGTTCGACCCCCGGTTCCTGGACGGGGTGCCGCAGGCACTTGACACGCTCGAAGTTGCGGCCGAACTGACCATCGACGGAAAGCAGCTGCTGACCACAGTCCGGAAGGAGATCAGCGGTACACACGGGACATCCGGGAAGAACAGTTGCAAGACTTCTTCTGATCAAGAACCGGATTCTCCGGGCGTGAGGATGGATGACTGAAAAGCAGTGTTGAATGACCGAACGCCATGGGGGTGGAGCAAGTCCGCTCCGGAATGATGAATTCGCTCGCATTCTTCCTACACTCCTCGGATGCGAGTGCTCACACAGGACGGGGGTCGTGTGCACGCATCAACGCAACCGCGAGCGGCGGACCATCGGCCGTACTTCTTCTTGAGCTATGCGCATACACCGGGGTACGGCGGTGGAACGGACCCTGATATGTGGGTCGAGCGGCTGTTTCAGGATCTCTGCGGCCATGTAATGGCCATGACCGACCTCCCGGCGGGTGCCTCCGCCGGGTTCATGGACCGGGAGATACGGTCCGGCGAGGGGTGGTCGGAACGGCTCGGCAGCGTGCTGGCCACCTGCCGGGTGTTCGTTCCGCTCTTCTCGCCGCGCTACTTCGCCAGCGAGATGTGCGGAAAGGAGTGGCACGCCTTCGAACAGCGCGCCATCGCCCACCGGGCCCGCAGCAATCAGCCCGCCGAAGCGATCGTGCCCGCGCTCTGGGTGCCGGTTCCACCGAACCAGCTGCCCGGGCCGGCGGAGCGACTGCAGTTCAATCACCGTGATTTCGGGGACCGTTACGTCAGTGACGGGCTCTACGGACTGATCAAACTCAGACTCTTCGCCCAGGAGTACGAACGGGCTGTCTACGAACTCGCCAAACGCATCGTCAGCGTCGCGGCCACCGCCCGCATCGAAGTGGGTCGCCCCGTCGACTACCGGCTGGCCCCCAGCGCCTTCGGCTCGCAGAGCAGCGGTGCCGGTGCGCCCCGCCCGATGAAGGTGACCATCGCGGCTCCCACCCGGCACGACCTGCCTGAGGGGCGCAGTGCCGACTACTACGGCGACAACCCGCACGACTGGAATCCGTACCACCCGGCCTCCGCGCGGCCCCTGGCCTATGTCGCCGAGGACCTGGTGCGCTCCCTCAACTACCAGGCCACCGTCACCTCCTTCGACGAGGAATCCGGCCACGCGGAGAGCAAGGGGCCACCGAACAGACCCGAAATCCTGGTCGTCGACCGCTGGGCGCTGATGGACGAGGACCGACGCCGCAGACTCGCGGCCTTCGACGCCGAGAACCGCCCGTGGGTGACCATGGTGGTGCCCTGGAACCGCGAGGACCCGCAGAGCAGAGCCGCCGAGGCGGAGCTGACCGAGAAGCTCGAACAGACCATGCCGTCCAAGATTCGCCAGGGGCGCGCGTATTGCCGCGCCGCGGCAAGGGGAGTGCCCAGCATGGATGCCTTCGGACAGGTGCTGCCCCAGGTGGTGGAGGCGGCGGCCCAGCAGTATCTGCGCCACGCGGCGGTCTATCCGCCGGCGACGGGCGGCGGTCACACTGAACGAACACGGCTGATGGGGCCCATGGGCAACACGCAGTTCATACCGGACATGCACGACCCTGCGACGGATGCGGAGGACGTATGACGGCCGGGCGTGACGGACGCATCGTCACTTTCTACTCGTACAAAGGCGGTACCGGGCGCACGATGGCCTTGGCCAACACCGCCTGGATCCTGGCTGCCAACGGCAAACGGGTACTGGCCGTCGACTGGGACCTGGAGGCGCCCGGACTCCACCGGTTCTTCCATCCCTTCCTCGACCCGTCGACACTCGGCGCCACCACCGGCGTCATCGACCTGATCACCGAGTACGCCTGGGCTGCCACCAGCCCGGTTCAGCGTGCCGACGACTGGCACCGCGACTACGCACGCATCCAGCCGCACGCCGTCTCCCTCGCCCCGGAGGCGCTCGGCTGGGAGTTCCCGCAGGGGGGCACCCTCGACTTCGTTTCCGCCGGGCGTCAGAACCGCGAATACTCCGCGACCGTCTCCACCTTCGACTGGGACAACTTCTACGACCGGCTCGGCGGCGGCCACTTCTTCGACGCCCTGCGCGACGACATGAAGGCCAACTACGACTACGTCCTCATCGACAGCCGGACCGGTCTCAGCGACATCGCCGACATCTGCACCGTCCACCTTCCGGACCTGCTCGTCGACTGCTTCACCCTCAGCGACCAGTCCATCGACGGCGCGGCATCCGTCGCCCGGCAGATCTCCGAGCGCTACACCGGCCGCCCCATCTCGATCTTCCCCGTCCCGATGCGCATCGACGAGGGCGAGAAGGAGAAGGCCGACGCGGGCCGCGCCTTGGCCCGGCTGAAGTTCGACCGGCTGCCCCGGGACCTGTCCGGTGACGAACTCACCGCCTACTGGGGAGCGGTGGAGATTCCGTACCGCCCCTACTACGCGTACGAGGAGACGCTGGCCACCTTCGGCGACGAGGCAGGTCTGACCAACTCGCTGCTCTCCGCCTTCGAGCGGCTCACCGCCGTCATCACCGATCGGCAGATCACCTCGATGCCCCCCGTGGGGGAAGAGGTACGGCTCCGCATCCGCGACGCCTTCACCCGGCGTAGGCCCGCGCTGCCCGCCGATCTCTTCCTCAACTATGTGGCGGAGAACCGGATGTGGGCCGACTGGATCGAATCGGTCCTCACCCGGGCCGGATTCCGCGTCGTCCCGCGCGATGTCTCCGCCGAGCCCGGCGAGGCCGACCCGGCGCAACTCGCGGCCGAGACCGCCACCCGTACCGTCGTCCTGCTCTCCAGCGCCTATCTCAAGTCCCAGCGGGCCGTGAGCCTGTGGGACAGGGCGGTCGCCGAGGACCCGGGCGGCGGCAGGCGTCAGCTGCTGCCTCTCAGGGTCGGGGACGTACGCCTCTCCGCGCCCTACATCGACCGCAACCCCGTCGACCTCTTCCGGCTCGACGAGGTGCACGCCACCGCGGCGCTGATGCGTGCCCTGGACCGCCCGGTGCAGCTCGTCGACGGGGTCGCGCCCGGGCCCCGCTTCCCCGGCACCGTGCCGAAGATCTGGAACGCACCGCCCCGCAACCCCGGCTTCACCGGGCGCTCCCTGGTCCTGGAACGGATGCGTGACCAGCTCGGCGGCGGCATGGCCGTCGTACTTCCCCAGCCGCAGACCCTGTACGGGCTCGGCGGCGTCGGCAAGACCCAGGTCGCTCTCGAGTATGTGCACCGCTTCATGGCCGACTACGACCTGGTGTGGTGGATATCGTCCGAGCAGACCGACGACGTGGTGGCCAGCCTCGCCGAACTCGGCGTCCGGCTCGGCGCCCAGGGCGGCGACGACATGGCCGCGGCCTCCCAGGAGGCCGTTGACCTGCTGCGTCGCGGTGTTCCGTCGGACCGCTGGCTGCTGGTCTTCGACAATGCCGACGACCCCGAACGGCTCCGGCGCTACTTCCCGCAGGGCGGCTCCGGTCACATCCTGGTCACCTCCAGGAACCAGACCTGGTCCCAGCACGGCGACGCACTGCCTGTCGACGTCTTCCTGCGGGAGGAGTCCATCGAGCACCTCCAGCGCCGCGCGCCGGGGCTGAGCGTCGAGGACGCCGCACAGGTGGCCACCGCTGTCGGTGACCTGCCGCTCGCAGTGGAACAGGCGGCGGCCTGGATCGCGGAGACCGCCACGCCCATCGACGCCTATCTGGAACAGCTCGCCCAGCAGGCCCCTCAGGTCCTGGCCCTCAACCAGCCCGCGGGCTACCCGGAACCCGTCGCCGCCACTTGGAACATCTCCATCCAGCGCCTCAAGGAGCGCTCGCCCGCCGCCGTGCGGCTGCTGCAGCTCTGCGCCTTCTTCGCCCCCGAGCCGATCAACGCCAACCTCCTGTACAGCAAGGAGATGATCGAGGCGCTGAAGCCGTACGACCCGTCGCTCCAGGAGAAGCTGGTGCTCGGCCGGGTCATCCGGGAGATCGGCCGGTTCGCCCTCGCCAAGGTCGACCAGGTCTCCAACTCCATCCAGGTGCACCGTCTCGTCCAGGCCGTCATCCGGGCACAGCTCAGCGAGGAGGAGCAGCGTGACGCCCGGCATGTCGTCCACCGCATCCTGGCGGGTGCCCGGCCCGATGACGACGAGCCGATCGACAACCCGGCGACCTGGCCGCGGTTCGCGACCATATGGCCGCACCTCGGCCCGTCCGATGCGCGCAACTGCAGGGAACCCGAGACCCGCAGGCTCCTGATCGACCGGGTGCGCTACCTGTGGAAGCGTGGTGACTTCAGAACGGCCGGAACCCTCGGTGCCGAACTGCGCGAGACATGGGAGGAGATGCTCGGCGAGCGGGATCTCCAATACCTCTACCTCTGCTTCCACCTTTCCAACATCTACCGCTCGCGCGGTCGTTATGTGGAGGCGAAGGAACTCGACGAGATCACCCTCGCCCGGCAGCGGGAGGTACTGGGTTCGGAGCACCCGCACACGTACATGACCACCAGTAGCCTCGCGACGGACCTCGGCATGCTCGGCAACTACAGCCAGGCGATCGAGCTGGCGACCGAAGCCACCGAGGGGTTCAGCCAGATCTTCCACGACTCACACCCCAGGACCCTTGCGGCGGCCAACAACCTGGCTCTGAACCTGCGCCTCGTCGGGCAGTACGCCAGGGCCAGGGAGATCGATCAGGACGTCTACGACCGGCGCACCGAGGTGCTCGGCGCGAACCACCCGTACAGCCTGTCGTCCGCCATGAACCTGGCCCGCGATCTGCGGGACGTGGGACGGTACGAGGACTCCGTCGGTCTGCTCAGCCGCACCTACGAAAGCTACAAGTCACACCTCGGGCCGACCTTCCCCGGCACGCTGAGTGCGGCGAAGAGCCTCGCGGTCTCGCTGCGCAGGGCGGGCCGGCTGGAGGACGCCCGCAGACTGACGGTGGCCACCCGCGCCAGGTACCGGGCCAAGTACACCTCGGCCAACCCCGAGTCGCTGGCCTGTGATCTCAACATGGCGGCCGACCTGTTCGCGGCCGGTGAGGCGGTCGAGGCGAGGGACACCGCACAGGAGGTCGTCGACCAGTACATGAAGGTCCCGGGGGAGAAACACCCGTACACCCTGGCCGCCCAGAACAACCTCGGCGTCTATCTCTCGGGGGCCGGTGCGGCGGAGGAGGCGGAGAAACTGCTGAAACGGGTGGTCGCCTCGATGCGCGAGGTGTTCGGACGCGAGCATCCGCACACCCTGTTCAGCGTCATGAACCTGGCCAACGCAACCGTGGGCCTCGGCGACCTCGACATCGTGCTGTCGACGGAGCGGCAGGTGTCCGCGCAGCTTCGGGAGGCCATCGGGGCGCACCATCCGGAGACATTGGCCATGACGTCGAACATGGCCGTCACACTCGATGCAATGGGGCGCACGGACGAGGCATTGCAGGTGCGGGCGGATGTGGTCGAAGAGCTGACCAGACAGCTCGGTGACGAGCATCCGCTGACCCGGATCGCCCGGGAGGACAGCCGGTTCCAGCGCGAACTGGAACCGATCACGCTGTGAGCAGGCCGGGCCCGCCGATGGTGGGCCCGGCCTGGATCAGCCTTCCGAGGGGGCGGCCGTGGCCTGCTCCTCCAACAGCCAGTTGAGGACGCCAGGGAGCACGGACAGCGCATCGAAGTGCGCCGCCGTCGGCTCCAGCACCGCGGTGGCGCCCGGGATCTGCCCGGCCAGCCAGCGGGAGTGCCCGACCGGTGAGAAGACGTCCTTCTCGCCGTGCCACAGCATCACGGGTCCGGTGATGTCCGCCGGGTCGAAGCCCCATGGGGTGCAGAGCGCGATCGCGTCGTCGATCCATCCGTACGCCGAAGTGCGCAGCCCCTCACTGTAGTTGCGCAGCAGCATGGAGCGGATTCCGGCGTCGTTGACGACGACCCGGTCGGAGTCGGTCAGCTCCCGGCGGAGATCGTCGAGGAGCTTGACCGGATCCTGCCTGATCACTGCCGACCGGGAGATGAAAGACTCCGCGAGCCCGTCCGGGTCGGCCGCCGCCGTGGAGTACGCCAGCACATTGGAGGCGGCCATCCCGTCGAACCAGTCCAGTCCGTCCGCGCCCCAGGGGGCGAGCCCGACCAGAGCGGCGGTACGGGTGACCCGGTCCGGCATCAGTGCGGCGCAGGCCAGGGCATGCGGGGCGCCGCCGGAGCGGCCCACCACGGCGAACCGTTCCAGCCCGAGTGAGTCCGCGATGGCCCGCACATCCTCCACGACGTCCGCCACGCAGCGGCCCGCCAGCCGGTCGGAGCCGCCGTAGCCCGGCCGGTCATAGGTGATGAGCTGTGTCTTGCGCTGGTACAGCACCATGCCGCGTGGTGCCGGACCGAGCCGGCTGCCGGGCATTCCGTGGAGCAGAAAGACCGGTCTCCCCCGCGGGTCGCCCAGACGCTCCACCATCAGATGCCGCCCGTCCCTTGCGCGCACCCGATTGCGCACTCCGCGCCTCCTCCACTCCGTGCGGGCACCGAGTGCCCGGCTTTCTTGCACCAATTCGATGATGGCCCATCAAAGTCCTTGGAAGGAATGGCAATTGAGGTAAATCAACAGCGAATACCGGACAGGTCCAGTCCTCGCCCACTGCCGGACTCCCGGTCGCGCGGTGTGTTCGCAGGCGGAACCGGCGTGATGCGGCTCCAGACAGGTGAACAGGGGGAGGGCGATACGGTGCGCTCGTGTGTGCATCCTGAAATCGACCTGGTGTGCTATCTGCCCGGTCGGATTAGTGGCCGGCTCCATCCTCCGCACCCAGGCACTTCACTTGCCTGTGCGCGGCCCCGCAGGAGGTCGGCGTTGAAGCATCGACGCATATCCAGGACGTGTGCGGTGATGGCCGGTTCGGCCGTTGTCGCCCTGGACGCAGCGGGAATCACATTCCAGAATGCGAACGCCATCGACGACGTACCGCAGTGCACCGTACGGACGCCGACGGCGAGCGCGGCCGGAAAGCTCGCCACCGCCTTCGGCTACGACCTCGGTGGTGACGCCGGCCGGGGGACAGTCAAAACGTGAGTCAGGCGAAGGGGCAGCCTGGTCTGGACCCCCATCGGCGGCGTCGTCCACCAGGCGTACGCCGACGAGGTCCACCTCGGTCTGCACAAGAAGCCGGCGAAGCACCCGGACATGCCGAAGCGAAGGACATGCCGCCACGCCTTGCCCCGCCCGCGGGCTGATGGTGGGGACGGCGGGGCGAAGCCCTGATGGAGCGGCGCCCCGCCTTGGAACCGGAGAGGTTTCGGACAGACGGCCGCCTCTGCGGGCCCCGCCGTCCGGCAGGTGCCCGGCCGGACGGCGCGATCCGACCGGGTCAGTCGGCCCAGGCCTCGGCTTCGTCGGCCGGGACGGTGGTGGCGAGCTTCAGCTCCTTGCGGGCGGCGACCGTCTTGCCCGGGTTGATACCGGAGAAGGCCCCGTCGTAGGCGAGGTGGAAGGCGTCCGTGTCACCGGCCGAAGCGGCCTTCTCCCACGCTCCGGCGGCCTCCTCCAGCCGTGCACGGAGCTTGACGGTCTCCGGCTGCTGAATACTCTTCAGGGCCGTGAGGTGAGTGCCTAGCGCGGCGGCAACGGCCTTGGCCTGCTTTTTGTAGCCGGCCAAGTCGTCCTCGACCTGCTCTGCTTCGGGCTGGTTCGTCCACAGGGCCTCGTAGACGGCGTTCGAACCCTTCAGGTACGCGAGCTGGTCGGCGTTCAGGGGCTTGCTCTTCAACGAACCGGAGAACGTGCCCGATTCCTTGGTGTACGTGCAGCTCACGGCCCGATCGCCCGCCGCCCAGCTCTCCTTGGTGGGGGAGTAGTAGTAGACGTCGACGCCCTTGGGCAGGGCCCAGGCGTCGGGGGTGAACTTCTGCGCCTTGGCCGGGCATCGTCCGTCTGCGATCTGCGCGGTTTTGTCCTCACCGGGGTACGCCGACTGCCCGTCGATCTTGAAGTCACCGACGACCTGGCCCTGGTGCGGTTCCTGGCACGGCACGACCTCGACGCTGAACTCCTCGCTCTTGGGCGCCCCGTTGTTCGGGTTGTAGCAGTCACCGGCCGCGAGCGAGAAGACCGATCGCTGGTTGGCGCCGGACTTTGCGCTGTCGAGGGCTTCGGAGCATCCCACCGCTCCGACCGAGATCAGGGCTACGGCAGCGGATATGCCGCGCAGGGAACGGGACGTGACACCGAGAGACATGACGTGAGCATCCTCAAGCGGGAGGGATGTGAGCAGGTGTGCGCATCGTATGGCATGTAAATGACAGTGCTGTGTGCGGGCGCTTCGTTGCGCCGGAGGCGGTTGTGCGGGTGTTGTCCGGACGAGTTGTCGTCCGGCGCGGGGGTGTCGGGTGGTGGGCTTGTGAACTCCGATGACGAGCAGTGCAGCCCGTGGGGTGACGGCCTTCTTCGCCTCGTCAGCGAAAGCCATGCCCCCGTGGTCCGGGGTGTCCCCTGTCTGTGCAGGTGGGGATGGGCCGGATGGCTGACCGGCTCGCCCGCCGGATGACCCGTGCCTGGCACGCATCGCTGCGTAGCCCGCTGCCGTTTCCCCTGCCCCTCTTGCCTGCGGAGAGTTCCGTTGGGGTGACGGTGAGTCCCGACAGGGTTGCAGTGAGCCGATATGTGGAATGTCACGGAATCGTTCGCACGTTCGAATCACATTATCGATCGAAGGCGGTGGGGGTTAGAGTAATCGAACGAGCGTACGATGAGTGTATCGGGCGAAAGGGTCAAATGGGGTGAGTGATGGAGGTGCGGCATGGCGGGTTACGCCCATCTGCACGTCGCGTCCGGATACTCCGCCCGCTACGGTGCCGCCCATCCCGAACACCTCGTCCGGCGAGCGGCTGAGCGCGGCACGACGGCGCTCGCGCTCACCGACCGGGACACGGTCACCGGTGCCGTACGGTTCGCGAAGGCCTGCGCCGGAGCCGGGATCCGGCCGATCTTCGGCATCGATCTGGCTGTGGAGGCCATCGCACCCCCTCCTCCGGTGCAGCACCGCCGCACCCCGGCGCGCGGTGGCGCCCACGTCGTCGAGCCGCCCCTGCGAGTGGTGCTGCTCGCGCGGAACCGGACGGGATGGGCACGGCTGTGCCGCATCACGTCGGCCGCGCACGCGGGCACGGCAGGCGGCGCGGCCCCGGTGATGGTGCCGTGGGAGGCGCTGCGTGAGTACGGCGGTCCCGGTCTGATCGTGCTGCTCGGACCGCTCTCGGAGCCGGTACGGGCGCTGACGGCAGGCCGGGAGGACGTCGCGGCGAAGCTACTGGCGCCGTGGCGGGAGATCTTCGGCAGCGGCGTACGGCTGGAGGCTGTCCTGCACAGGCGGGCCGGTACGGGCCCGGGATCGCTGCGGCTGGCCGCCCGCACCCTGGCGCTGGGAGACCGTACCGACACCACCGTCGTGCTCTCCAATGCCGTCCGCTATGCCGACCCGGGGCAGCACCGGCTCGCCGACGTCCTTGATGCTGCTCGGCTGCTGCGCCCCATCGACCGGCGTCGCCTGGACAGTGGGCAGCGCTGGCTGAAGGACGAAGGAGCGATGGCGCGCATCGCGCGGTTGATCGCCGAGTGTGCCGGAGCGGACGCCCGGCGGGCAGACCGTTTGCTGGCGGACACCGCTGGCACGGCGGCCGAGTGCACCGTCGATGCCAAGGCAGACCTGGGGCTGGGCACATCGCACTTCCCGGAACCGGCAGTGCTCGGAGTCGAGCCGGGAACGGGCGGCGCGGCACAGTTTCTGCGTCGCCGGTGCGAGGCCGGCATGGTCCGGCGCGGCCTGGACCGTGACCGGGCGGCGCTCGACCGGCTGGACGAAGAGCTCGGCGTGATCTCCGAGCTGAACTATGACTCGTACTTCCTCGCCGTCGGCCAGGTCGTGGCCGACATCCGGGAGCTGGGCATCCGGGTCGCGGCCCGCGGCTCGGGCGCCGGTTCGATGGTCTGCCACGCGCTTGGGATCGCCACAGCCAACCCGCTCGATCACCACCTGCTGTTCGAACGCTTCCTGAGCGTGCGACGGGCGTCGCTGCCCGACATCGACATCGACGTGGAGTCCGCCAGAAGGCTGGAATGCTACGACGCGATCTTCGCCCGGTTCGGTGCCGAGCGGGTGGCGGTCACCGCGATGCCCGAGACCTACCGGGCCCGCCGGGCGCTGAGGGACGCCGGCCTCGCGCTGGGGATCGCACCGGCGGACGTCGACCGGATCGCCAAGAGCTTCCCGCACCTGCGGGCGTCGGACATCACCAGCGCACTCGCCGAACTGCCCGAACTGCGTCAACTGGCGGCCGAAGCGAAGCGGTACGGGCCGTTGTGGGAGCTCGCCGAGGGCCTCGACTCCCTGGTTCACGGCATGGCCATGCACCCCTGCGGAGTGATCATCAGCGACGCGACGCTCCTGGACCGGCTGCCCGTGCAGCCCACCCCCCAGGGCAACTATCCGATGGCGATGGCGGCCAAGGAAGAGATCGAGGCGCTGGGCAACATCAAACTGGACGTTCTGGGCGTGCGAATGCAGTCCGCGATGGCGCACGCCGTCGCCGATATCGAACGGGTGACCGGCAACCGTATCGATCTGGACGATCCACGGCAGGTGCCGCTCGACGACGTCTTCGCGTTCAAACTCATTCAGGAGAGCCAGACCATAGGGCTGTTCCAGCTCGAATCGCCCGGCCAGCAGGATCTTCTCTCGCGCCTGCAGCCCCGTGACCCGCAGGACGTCATCGCCGACATCAGTCTCTTCCGCCCCGGACCGGTTGCCGGGGGGATGCCCGAGCGGTACATCGCCGCACGCCATGGCGGTACACCGGTCTACGCCCACCCGGACCTCGAACCCGTGCTCGCCGACACCTACGGCGTGACCATCTGGCACGAGCAGATCATTGAGACGCTGTCGGTGCTGACCGGCTGCGATCGCGCTCTGGCCGAGGTCGCCCGGCGGGCTCTCGGTGACAAGGCGCGACTGCCCAGAATCAAGGACTGGTTCCACCGCCGGGCGGCCGCCCGCGGTTACAGCCCTGCGGTCCGGGACCAGGTGTGGAAGACCGTCGAGGCCTTCGGTGCCTACGGCTTCTGCCGGGCGCACGCGGTCGCCTTCGCCGTGCCGGCTCTGCAGAGCGCCTGGCTCAAGGCGCACTACCCGGCTTTCCTGCTGGCCGGCCTCCTCGAACACGACCCCGGTATGTGGCCCAAGCGAGTCATCGTCGCCGACGCCCGCCGACGCGGCGTCCCGGTCCTGCCCGTCGACGTCAACCACTCCAGGACGAAGCACGCCGTGGAGCGGGCCGACGGGGGGCAGTGGGGCGTGCGGCTCGCGCTGTCCGCGGTGCGCGGAATCAGCGAGGAGGAATGCGCGCGGATCGAGGAGGCCCAGCCGTACGGATCGCTGTCGGACTTCTGGCAGCGGGCCCGGCCCAGCCGACCGGTCGCCGAACGCCTCGCGGAGATCGGCGCCCTGAACTCCTTGCACGATGGCCGTCTCACGCGACGCGACCTGCTGCTGCAGATCGCCGAGTTGCACCGGCAGTCCCGGACCCGGTCCGCGGGCAAGGGGCAGCTGCCCATCGACGCGGGTGCCGTCGGCGGGGCGGAGCCGAGCGGTCTGCCGGAGATGACCGGCCGCGAGGCCCTGAGTGCGGAACTGAGCACCCTGGGCATCGATGTC
Source organism: Streptomyces sp. NPDC056231 (assembly GCF_048270745.1). Classification (NCBI taxonomy): domain Bacteria; kingdom Bacillati; phylum Actinomycetota; class Actinomycetes; order Kitasatosporales; family Streptomycetaceae; genus Streptomyces; species Streptomyces sp. NPDC056231. The sequence continues at coordinate 71,248 of NZ_JBLVKW010000014.1, forward strand.
TCCAGGCATCTGATGGAGCACCACCACCGGCTGCTGCGGGAGATCGGTGCGACCGACGCGGCGCATCTGGCCGGGATGAGCGCGGGTCAGCAGGTGCTCGTTGCGGGCGTACGGGCCTCCACGCAGACCCCGCCGATCGCCAGCGGCAAGCGGATCATCTTTGTCACCCTGGAGGACGGTTCCGGTCTGGTCGACCTGGCGTTCTTCGAGGACTCCCATCCGGCCTGCGCGCACACCGTGTTCCACAGCGGGCTGCTGTTGGTCCGCGGCACGGTCCAGGTGCGCGGCACCCGTCGTACCGTCGTCGGCACGATGGTCTGGGACCTGGACGAGATCGCCGCGGCCCGTCGTGACAACGGTCCCGAGGCCGCGCTCGCCCTCCTCGGTGAGAGCCGTCCGCATCCGACTCCCGCGCAGCCGCAGCGCACCTTGGTCAACGGCACCACAGGCGCCCGGCTGCACCCGTACGCCGATCTGCAGCCCGCCGGCAGCCGTTCGGCGGACCTGAAGAAGTTCGGTCACACCAGTCCGGGAAGCGCAGGATGACCACCCGTCAGCGGCACATCGCCCACCTCCATCTGCACGCCTCACTGGCCGAGGCTCAGTACGCCGATATAATCGAACTGGTGTCTGGTGTAACGCCTTACGTCCAGGCCGTACCGCCCAACGCCGTACAACTGGATCTGACTTCGGCACTTCGCTACTTCGACCTGTCTCCCTACGACGTGGTCCAGCTGGCGAAGATGCGGCTGAAGGCCCTCTACGGCATCGACAGCAGCGCCGGCCTTGCGGGCAACCGCATGCTGGCGGCCATGGCGGCTGACGCGTCCGCACCGGGAGACACCACTTGGGTTCCCGCCGGGCAAGCGGCCGACTGGCTGTATCCGCGGCCGGTCACCGCGTTGCCGGGAATCGGCCGCACCACTGCGGAAACGCTCGGCAAGTACGGCCTGCACACCATCGGCCAGGTCGCCGAACTGCCCGCGGGGACCCTGCAGCGACTTCTCGGTGTGGGCCCTGCCCGTCTACTGGCCGAGCGCGCTCGCGGCCACGACCCCCGCCCGGTCACCCCGTCGGAACCGGCAGCCCATCTGGCCGCTGACTTCGTGCTGGAGCGGGACTGCCTCGACCCGGCGCAGCATCACCGAGCAGTTCTGGGACTTGCCGATCAAATTGGCCAACGCCTGCGCGGTGAACGCCAGATCACCAGTCGGCTCACCCTCACGGTGCGGTACGCCGACCGCAGCTCCACCACACGCACGCGTGCGCTGCCGGAGCCCACCAATCACTCGCCCGCCCTCGCGACAGCTGCCCTGGGCCTGCTGAACGCCCTCGGGCTGCAGCGAGCGAGGGTCCGCGCCTTCGCGATTCGCGTCGACGCCCTCCTGTCAGCCGACAGCGCCTACTGCCAGCTCTCTCTGGACCCCGCCGCCGATCGCGCCCGCGTCGCCGAAGCAGCTGCCGATCGCGCCCGTCGACGGTTCGGCCCCAAGGCCGTCCGTCCAGCGACTCTGGCTGACTGACTGATCTTGCTCCCCGGCGAGCCAGCCGTGGAACCCGTACGCGCGCTTCGCTCGATTCCATTGTCTTCACACTTGAATTGAGTGTGCTGGTCCGGCATTGTGCTTGAAACAAGCGTGATGCCTGCCGTTCACGCAGGTGAGAGAGGTGCTGCATGGACGAGATCGACCAGGCCATCCTGCGGGAGCTGCAGGTCGACGGCCGGATCCCTTACGCCGATCTGGGGCCGAAGGTGGGGTTGTCACCCTCGGCCGCGAGGCTCCGGCTGCAGCGGCTGATCGACAGCAAGGCGGTCCAGGTCGTCGGGGTGACCGACCCGATGACCATGGGCCAGCAGACGATGGCACTTCTGGGCTTGCGCGTCGACGGCGATCCCCGGGCGGTCGCCGATGAGCTGTCCCGGCACGACGAAGTCGTGTACACGGTCCTGACGGCCGGCGGCTTCAACCTGTTCGCGGAGGTGGTGTGCAGTCAGCCTCGGGATCTTCTGGACTTCATCAACGACGTCGCGCGGGCCGTCGAGGGGGTCGCGTCCGTGGAGAGCTTCCCCTACTTCGGGATTCACACCCACCGCTTCCTGTGGCACGTCGACTGAGGCATCCGAGCGTCCCAGCCCTGCTTGCCCCCACCAGCCGAGGAACCCATCATGCCGACCGACGAGTACCGCACGATCGACTTCTTCGCCGAGGGCGCACTTCCCGCACCCTGCGTGACACCGCCCGAGGCTGAGCTCATCGCTGCCGAACACCTCGACATCACTGCTCGCGCGCAGGCGCTGGGCAGCCAGCAGGACGCCAACTTCCTGCTGCACACCGATGACGGGACGTCCGCGGCGATTCTGAAGATCGCCAACCCCGCCTTCGGCACTGTGGAGATCGAAGCCCAGGACGCGGCAGCCGACCTGATCGCCTCGGCCCGCCCGGAACTGCGCATCGCCACGGTCCTGCGCCGCCCCGACGGCTCCCCGCGGCGCACGACGGTGGACACCGAGAACGGTCCGGCCGTCGCGCGCCTGCTGCGCTACCTGCCCGGCGGCACGCTCTCGGGACCGCGGCACCTGTCCCGCGGCACCGTGGCGGCCATGGGCACGATCGCCGGAAAGGTCAGCACCGCCCTGCGCGACTTCCGGCACCCGGGCCTCGACCGCGTGCTCCAGTGGGACCTGCAGCACGCCGACCGTGTCGTCGCCGAGCTCGCCGGGCACATCGACGAGCCCGACCGGCGCGCCGCCGTCCAGGCCGCGACCGCCGAGGCCTGGGCCCGTGTCCAGGAACTCGCCGCCGCGCTGCCGTTGCAGGCCGTGCACCTGGACCTCACCGACGACAATCTGATCCGCTGTCCCGACAGCCGTCCGCCGATGCCGGACGGGGTCATCGACTTCGGTGACGTGACCACGAGCTGGGCGGTCGGCGAACTTGCCGTGTCACTGTCCTCGATGCTTCACCACGACGGGATCGAGCCGCACCACGTGCTGCCGGCCGTCCGCGCCTTCCACGCCGTTCGGCCGCTCTCCTCCGAGGAGGCTGAGGCGTTGTGGCCGCTCGTGGTCCTGCGCGCAGCCGTCCTGGTGGCCAGCGGGCGGCAGCAGGCCGCTGTCGACGAGGACAACGCGTACGCCAAGGCCGCGCTCGACCGCGAATGGCGCATATTCGAACAGGCCACCTGGCTGCCCCTTCCGGTGATGATCCGCCTCGTCAGGGACGCGACCGGCATGGCCGACGTGCCTGCTCCAACCACGCAGGCCGATACGCTGGTGCGCCCGCTCCTGCGGGACCTCGCCGCCGGCGACATCACCCTCCTCGACCTGTCCGCCGACGCCGATCCCATGGACCACGGAGCCTGGATGGACGCCGGCACCGAGGCCCGGCTGGCGGCCTCCGCGCTCGCGGAGGGAGCGGCCGCGGTCGCCACCCGGTACGCCCATGCGCGGCTCACTCGGACACCGGCGCTGTCGGCGGTGTCCACCGCCACGGTGCCCACCGGAATCGACCTCTGGCTCGGCCGGGATGCCGTGGTGCAGGCGCCCGCCGCGGGGAGGGTCCTTGCCACGGCACCGGGCCGCGTGGAACTCACCTACGGCGCGCAGGCGCTGTCGCTGTCCTTCCCCCACGCGGTCCAGCCCGTGGTCAGCACCGGTGCGACGGTGCGGGCCGGCGAGGACATCGCCCACCTCGGCTCCGGCGCCTCGGTCCACGTTGCGCTGCGCGCCGCCAACGGCCCTGCTGCCCCGCGCCTGGTCCGGCCCGAGTACGCCGCCGGCTGGCTCGCGCTCACCGCCGACCCCGCCCCGCTTCTCGGCCTCCCGGCCGGCTCCGACCGTACGCGCGAGAGGGGCCTGCTCGACCGGCGCGGCGCCGCGTTCGCCACCGTGCAGGAGCACTACTACGCCGACCCTCCCCGTATCGAGCGTGGTTGGCGCCACCATCTGCTGTCCACCGACGGCCGCTCGTACCTCGACATCGTCAACAACGTCACCCCGCTCGGTCACGCCCACCCCCGTATCGAGGAGGCGGTCTCCCGGCAGCTGCGACGGCTCAACACCAACTCGCGCTTCCACTACGCCTCGGTGGTGGAGTTCACCGAACGCCTCGCCGCCCTCCTTCCCGACTCTCTGGACACGGTGTTCCTCGTCAACTCCGGTTCCGAAGCAGTGGATCTGGGGCTCCGGCTGGCCATCGGCGCCTCCGGCCGGCACGACGTCGTCGCACTGCGCGAGGCGTACCACGGCTGGACGTACGCCTCCGACGCCGTCTCCACCTCGCTCCAGGACAACCCCAACGCCCTTGCCACCCGCCCGAGCTGGGTCCACACCGTGGACTCCCCCAACTCCTACCGAGGCCGGCACCGCGGGACGGACGCCGTGCGCTACGGGCCCGAGGCCGTCGCGGTGATCGACGAGCTGGCCGGGTCGGGCCGCCCGGCAGGAGCGTTCATCGGCGAGACCTACTACGGCAACGCCGGAGGCGTCGCCCTCCCCGACGGCTACCTCGCCGAGGTGTACGCGGCGGTACGGCGTCACGGCGGCCTGACCGTCGCCGACGAGGTCCAGGTCGGCTACGGCCGCCTGGGACACTGGTTCTGGGGCTTCGAACAGCAGCAGGTCGTCCCCGACGTCGTCTGTGTCGCCAAGGCCATGGGTAACGGACACCCCCTCGGTGCCGTCATCACCTCCAGGGAGGTCGCCGATCGCTACCGCGACCAGGGCTACTTCTTCTCCTCCACCGGCGGCAGCCCGGTCTCCAGCATCGTGGGCCTCACCGTCCTGGACACCCTGCGCGACGAAGACCTCCAGGGCAACGCGGTGCGCGTCGGCGGCCATCTCAAGCGCCGGCTCGAGGCGCTCGCCGACCGCTACGGCATCATCGGCGCCGTCCACGGCTCCGGCCTCTACCTCGGCCTCGAATTCGTCCGGGACCGCACCACCCTGGAACCCGCCACAGAAGAGACCGCCGAACTCTGCGACCGCATGCTCGACCTCGGCGTCATCGTCCAGCCCACCGGGGACCACCTCAACATCCTGAAGATCAAGCCACCGCTGTGCATCGACACCGACGCAGCGGACTTCTTCGCCGACATGCTCGACCTGGCCCTCCTCCAACTCGGCCACGGTCACACCTGGTGACATCGGGCTCGGCGCCGGCGCTTCGCGATCCGGCGCCGAGGTGATGCTCGATCTGCCGGCCGGCGACCACACCGAGCCCACCGCCCTCGACCTCTTACGACGCAAACCTCCGCCCTTCCCGCCCGAGCCCGTCCGCTCGATCGGCATCGGCCTCACCCAGCACTTCACGGCCCGCGCCAACCGCAGTCAGGGCCGCAACAAAGTCCTCACGTACTGCACATCGGCGACCTGGTGAACCGGGCGTAAACGATCGCGGTGAATGATCGACCCGATACCTGACAGACCATCATGTATTCTGCGGCATAAGGAGGATGATGCCGCGTCAGTTTTTATTGACGCGTAACTTCCCTCGCTATCTTACCCGCGCGTAATTTGGCATGAGCGCGTAGAGCGCGGTATCGAACATCGGTACGGAACGTCGGTAATGAACTTGTGGTCCGGGCCGCAGGGCGCATTGACATCGCAACTCCCTTGAGCCGCAAGGAGACCACACGATGCTGCCCTGGACACGTGCGCCGCGCACTCCACGTGCACGGAGAACCCTCGCCGCACTGCTCCTCGTCGTCGCAGCGGTCGCCACCCCCACGGCGACCGCCACCGCAGCCACCCCCGCCGCCGCCACGACCCCCTCCCGGGGCTGGAACGACTACTCCTGCAAACCCTCCGCAGCCCACCCCCGGCCCGTGGTCCTGGTCCACGGAACCTTCGGGAACTCGATCGACAACTGGCTCGTCCTCGCTCCGTACCTGGTCAACCGGGGCTACTGCGTCTACTCGCTCGACTACGGCCGGCTTCCCGGCGTGCCGTTCTTCAACGGCCTCGGTCCGATCGACAAATCGGCCGGTCAGCTCGCCACCTTCGTCGACCAGGTGCTCGCCGCCACCGGAGCGCCCAAGGCCGACATCGTCGGTCACTCCCAGGGCGGCATGATGCCCAACTACTACCTGAAGTTCCTCGGCGGCGCCGCGAAGGTGAATGCCATGATCGGGCTCGCCCCCGACAACCACGGCACCACCCTCCTCGGGCTGACGAAACTGCTGCCGTACTTCCCCGGTGCCGAGGACCTGCTGAACGCCGGCACGCCCGGTCTCGCGGACCAGGTCGCCGGATCCCCGTTCATCACCAAGCTCAACGCGGGCGGCGACACCGTGCCCGGCGTGCGCTACACGGTCGTCGCGACCAAGTACGACGAGGTCGTGACCCCGTACCGCACGCAGTTCCTGGACGGGCCGAACGTGCGCAATGTCCTGCTCCAGGACCTGTGCCCGGTCGACCTGTCCGAGCATGTGGCGATCGGGACCGTGGACCGGATCGCCTACCACGAGGTGGCGAACGCCCTGGACCCGGCGCACGCCACCCCGACCACCTGCGCCTCGGTCATCGGCTGAGGCCTTTCGTTCGGATCATGCCGGACCCCGCGAGCCCGTCATGATCCGAACGAGTGCTCGGCTTTGCGCTCGTAGCGGCGGTGGAGCCGACGGCGGCCGGCGAGCCAGGCCATGGTCCGTTCGATGATCCAGCGGTGTCGGCCAAGTCGCTGTGAACTCTCGACGCCCTTGCGGGCGATGCGGCCCTCTCCGTACGTGCACGAGGGACCCACCCGCAGGTCATGGGCGAGGCCCTCGTACCGTGCTGCCATGACCGCCGACACGTCCGACGAGATCCGCCCCGCCGCCCCGGCCGACGTCCCCGCCGTACGGGCCGTCACCGATGCCGCCTACCAGCACTACATCGCGCGCATCGGCGTCGTCCCCGCACCCATGCGTGCGGACCATGCGGCAGATGTGGCGGCGGGCCGGGTGTACGTGACGGGAGACCCGGACGTCATCGGCGTCCTCGTTCTCGTCCCGCACGAGGACCACCTCTTCCTGGAGTCCGTCGCCGTCCACCCGGACGCGGCCGGCCGGGGAGTCGGCCGACGGCTGCTCGCCTTCGTCGACGCGCACGCCCTCAGCCTCGGCCTTCCCGAGATCCGCCTCTACACCAACGCACTGATGTGGGAGAACCAGAAGATCTATCCGCGCTACGGGTACGAACTGGTGGAGCGGCGCGTGGACGGCGTCTACGACAGGTTCCACTACCGCAAGCGGCTGACCCGATGACCGGGACCGACTGATCGACTGTGTCAGTGGTGGCTGAGACGATCGACGCATGACGACGATCGACTGGGACTCCGCCGCCGACTCCTTCGACGAGGAGCCCGACCACGGGCTGCTCGACCCGGTGGTCCGGCACGCATGGGCGCAGCGCCTGGAGAGCTGGCTGCCCGGGGGCCGCTCCGAGGTGCTCGACCTCGGGTGCGGCACCGGAAGTCTGGCGCTGGTCGTCGCCGGGCAGGGCCACCGGGTCACCGCGGTCGACCGGTCGCCGCGCATGGTCGAGCAGGCGCGGGCCAAGCTCGCCGGGACGGGCACCGAGGTGCTCGTCGGGGACGCGGCCCGACCGCCGGTCGGGAAGCAGCAGTTCGACGTGATCATGGCCCGCCATGTGGTGTGGCTGCTGCCCGATCCCGAGGCCGCTCTGCGCCACTGGTTCGGCCTGCTGCGGCCCGGCGGACGGCTGCTGCTGATCGAGGGGGTGTGGGGCGCGGTGGGCCTCTCCGCCGAGCGACTGACTGCACTGGTCTCCCCGTTCACCGAGCGCATCCACCACGAGCGGCTCTCCGACGACCCGAACCTGTGGGGCAAACAGGTCGACGACGACCGGTACGCGCTGGTGGTGCGCGCCGAGCCGCCGCACCGGCACACCGAGATCGTCGATGTGCATCTGATCCTGCGCCGCGGCCCCGAGGTCCTGCTCGCCCGCCGCGCCGGCACGGGATACGCGGACGGGCTGTTCAACGGTCCGTCCGGACATGTGGAGGACGGTGAGGACGTCCGCGCGGCGATGATCCGCGAGGCCGCTGAGGAGATCGGTCTCGCACTGGACCCGGAGGAGCTGCGGGTCGCCCTGGTCATGCAGCACCGCGGGCCCGGCGGCAGTCCGCGGACCGGCTGGTTCTTCGAGGCGGAATACGACCCCGCGCGTCCGCCGTACAACCGCGAACCGGAGAAGTGCTCGGAGCTCGCCTGGTTCCCGCTGGACGCCCTGCCCGACGACATGGTCGCGTACTGCCGTGCGGGGCTGGACGGCTACCGGGCGGGGGAGCACTTCCTGATCCACTGGCACGAGGACGGCGACACCGTGGCGTACCAGCCGCACGGCACCCGCCGCGCGGTCCCGCTGCAGTCCGGCGGGTCCGGCACCGGCGGGGTGCACCACATCGAGCTGTGGGTGCCCGACCTGGCGGTGGCCGAGGCGGGGTGGGGCTGGCTCCTCGGTGAGCTGGGCCATGTCCCGTACCAGAGATGGGAGCACGGCCGCAGCTGGCGGCGCGGTGACACCTATCTGGTGATCGAGCAGTCACCGGCTCTGGCCCCGGGACCGCACGACCGGCTCCTCCCCGGCCTCAACCACCTGGCGTTCCATGTCCGGGACCGGGCCACGCTCGACGCGCTGGTGGCGCGGGCCCCGGAGCACGGCTGGCGGCTGCTGTTCGCGGACCGCCATCCGTACGCGGGCGGCGACGGGCACTGCGCCGCCTACTTGGAGGACGCGGCGGGGTACGAGGTGGAACTCGTGGTGCGTTAGGGCGTGTTCCGGAAGTCCCGCCTGCCGGGCGGCCTACGGGCGGACGACGCTGCTTTCGAAACGCGCCCTAACGCCCGGCGCCGGACGGGCACGACGGTGCCAGCAGACCCGTGAGCCCGTCGGCGAGGGCGAGGCCCTCCAGCTCGTCCAGCGCTCGGCGGGCGGCATCCGCCGCGACGGGATCGTGTGCGGCCAGTCCGCTCTCCTCGAACTCGTCCTCGTCCAGCCGCAGTACGGAGGAACCGTCCGCGGACACCCACAGATCGAGATCCAGGTCCTCGACCACCAGCTCCCCGTCGAGCAGCACCGCGGGCCGGGTGACGTCGCAGTACCAGCCCTTCAGCGTCCCCTCGCCGGTGCGGACCTCCTTCACCGCGAACCACCGGTCGCGCCAGTAGTGCTCGGTGAAGACGTCGCCCGGCTCGAACCGTACGAAGCCGAAGTCGCGCACACCCGGTGCGGCCCACGGTGCGGTCACCGTCACCCGGGCGCCGTCGTCGCCCACGAGCTCCGCCGGGTAACGGATCTTCGTCCGCCCCGCCTTGACCAGGACGACCTCAACCGATGTTGTGGACATGGCGCACCTCCGTGGCGCAGATCCGGTAGCCGAACCATGTGTTGATGGCCAGCATCGGGCCGTTGTCCGCGTCATTGCCGGTGTATGCGTCCGTGTAGCCGGCCGCGCGTGCGCGGTGCAGCGAGTCCGTCTTGGCGAGCTTCGCCAGACCCCGGTTGCGGTACGCCCTGCGGGTGCCGGTCATCCCCGACCAGTAACGGGTCAGGCCGTCGGTGTTCGCCGCGCTGAAGGCCGCCACCTCGCCGTCCACCACAGCGACCGAGGTGAGCTCCCGGTCCAGACCGGGGTTGTTCCAGGTGTTCCGCAGCCAGTCCTCGTAGTCCGAGAGTTCGGCCGGGGTGTCGCTCGGCTCGTCCGCCGTGGTCTCCGCGTCCGCCTCGAACAGGGGGCGCGGGTCGTCCGCGAAGTCCGAGGCGGTCCGCAGCTCCACACCGGACGGAGGGTCCTGACGGGGCGGCAGCGTGCCGTGTGTGAGGTCGAGATGGAGGAAGTGCGCCGGACGGCTCGGCGTGTACCCGCGCTTCTCGGCGAAGACCCGGTTCGCCGGCTCGTCGAGCACCCAGGTGTAGATGGCGACCGCCCCCTCCCCGGCCAGATACTCCTCGGCGGTGCTCACCAGTAGCGAGCCTGCCCCGCGGCCCACCCGGTGGGGGTGCGTGTACGGATTGCAGAAACCCTGGCCGGGCTCCGGGCTGTCATGGACGATGCCGACCTGAGCGGTACCGATGATCTCCCCGTCCTCCTCGGCGACCAGCAGCCTGTACCGCCTGTCGGGATGGGCGTTGGCCTGTTCGAAGGCAACCTGCTCAGGAGTCGTCACCATGTACGGAAGTGCGGCGCGCCGCACCCGTACCCACGCCTCGGCGTCGGTGGGCACGAAGTCGCGAACGATCACAGTCATGCGGCGGACGTTACGGGGAGAACCGGCCCGGTCGCCTCCGATTTTCCGGTGGTGGGGGAGAATCGGGCCGTGACTTTGAAGATCGCTCTCGATCCCGACTCCGGCATCGCCCCGTACGAGCAACTGCGCACGCAGATCTCCGAACTGGCGCGCTCCGGCGCGCTGCCCGTCGGCTACAGACTCCCGACCGTACGCGGCTTCGCCGAGGAGCTCGGCCTCGCCGCGAACACGGTGGCCAAGGCATACCGGACCCTGGAGGCGGACGGGGTGATCGAGACCCGTGGACGGAACGGCACGTTCGTCGCTGCCGCGGGGGATGCGGCGGAGCGGAAGGCCGCGGAGGCGGCGCGGGAGTACGCGGACCAGGTGAGGCGGCTCGGTCTGTCGCGCGCGGCGGCGGCGTCGCTGGCGCAGGACGCGGTGCGGGCGGCGTACGAGGAATGACCGCGGCCGTCCGGTCCGGTGGCCGTTCGTGTCCGCAAGGGCGCGAGAACCACACCCGTCCGGCGAACGAGGACAGACCGGCTTGCGGGCGGAACCCTCAGAGATACAGCCCCGCGTCCGCCCCTGCGTCCTGCTTCGGCACCGAGGCAGGACCGGTGCCGCGGCGCAGCGCGTACAGTTCGGCCAGCGTCGCGCCCTCCCGGCGGAGCCCTTCCTCCGTGCCCAGCCAGGCCGCCGCCTCCTGGCGCGTCAGTGAGCCCACCTCGATGCGGGCCAGGCAGCGGCCGGGCCTGACGACCGCCGGGTGGAGCCGCTCCAGGTCCTCATTGGTCGTCACGCCCACCAGCACATTGCGGCCCTGGCCCAGCAGCCCGTCGGTGAGGTTCAGCAGCCGGGACAGCGCCTGGCCCGCGGTGTGCTTGGCCTCGCCGCGGATCAGTTCGTCGCAGTCCTCCAGGAGCAGCAGCCGCCACCTGCCCTTCGCCGTGCCGTCGTCCTCGCCGATCGCGATGTCCATCAGATAGCCGACGTCGTTGAAGAGCCGCTCCGGGTCGAGAACGCAGTCGACCTGGCACCAGTCGCGCCAGGACCGGGCCAGCGTGCGCAGCGCGGATGTCTTGCCGGTGCCGGGCGGGCCGTGCAGCAGGAGCAGCCGGCCCGCGATGTCGTCCGGCGTCACCTTCATCAGGCGGTCCATGGCCTCGGCCACCGGCGCCGTGTAGTTGCCGCGCACCTCGTCCCAGGTACCGGCGGCGATCTGCCGGGTGGTGCGGTGCGGGCCGCGGCGCGGCGAGACGTACCAGAAGCCCATCGTCACGTTCTCGGGCTGTGGTTCCGGTTCGTCCTGGGCACCGTCCGTCGCCTGGGCGAGGATCTTCTGCGCCAGCTCGGCAGTGGTCGCGGTGACGGTGACGTCGGCGCCGCGGTTCCACCGCGAGATGAGCAGCGTCCAGCCCTCTCCCTCGGCGAGGGTCGCACTGCGGTCTTCGTCGCGGGCGGCGCGCAGCACCTTGGCGGCAGGCGGCAGCAGCGTCGCCCCGGACTTCACCCGGTCGAGGGAGGAACTGTGGGAGTACGGCTGCTCGCCCGTCGCGAAGCGGCCGAGGAACAGCGCGTCGACGACATCGGCCGGGGAATCGCTGTCGTCGACGGTGAGCCGGATCGGCAGAGCGGACTCGGGGTTGGCAGACATGGCGCCCATGATCCGGCACCGGGGCACCCGGCGCACCCAGGTTTTGCCTCCTTCTGCCACCCGTTGGGACGGTGCGCATCACACACCTCCCCGAGCCGGTGAGTCCGCTTCGCACCTGCCGCGGCGTCGGTGGGCTGCCGGGCCGTCAGGCGCTCCGGGGCGTACGGTCCCTGGCGGCGCCGCGCCGGCATCCTTGACCGGATGGGTTCCGGGGCTCCGGCATTCCGGTCGCCGGCCGAATGACCGGCGGTGCATGCGGAAGCGGTCTGCGGTGCACAACGGCCTGCCCGCGACAGGGAGCCCACACCGGCCTGCCTCGCTCCGGATGTTCCGCATGCGCGACTTCGCCCCGCAGTGCGCCGGATGCCAGATGCCGATGTGACGCACGCTCAGGAGACGTTCAGGAAAACCTCATGGGATGTACTTGGCATGAACACTTCCAGTGGCGCCTCCGTGCTGCTACCACTGAGTAGGGCAGAGATCCTGCCGGCCGGTCCAAGGGAGATTCCGTGAAAATACCCAGACTTGTGGCGTTGTCGTCCTCGCTTCTGCTCGGTGCCATACTCGCCCTGACCGGGGCGGCCACCGCGAACGCCGCGACGTCCGTCGATTACGTCGCACTCGGCGACTCGTACTCCTCGGGGGTCGGCTCCGGCAGCTACGACAGCGCCAGCGGCGACTGCAAGCGCAGCACCAAGGCCTATCCTGCGCTCTGGGCCGCCGCCAACTCGCCCGCGTCGTTCGCCTTCACGGCCTGTTCGGGCGCAGTTACCGGCGATGTGACGGCCAAGCAGCTCGGCCCGCTCTCCACCTCGACCGACCTCGTCTCGATCTCCATCGGCGGCAATGACGCGGGCTTCGCCGATGTCATGACCACCTGTGTCCTCCAGTCGGAAGCCACCTGCCTCAGTCGGATCGCCACCGCCCGCAGCTATGTCGACTCCACCCTGCCCGGCAAGCTCGACTCGGTGTACACGGCGATCAGGTCCAAGGCGCCGTCCGCCCATGTCGTCGTCCTCGGCTACCCCCGCTTCTACAAGATCGGCGGCAGCTGCCTCGCCGGCCTGAGCGATACCGAACGCTCCGCCATCAACAGCGCCTCCGACTACCTCAACGCGGCAACCGCCAAGCGTGCGGCCAACCACGGATTCACCTTCAGCGATGTCGCATCCAGGTTCACCGGGCACGAGATCTGCTCCGGCAGCGTCTGGCTGCACAGTGTCAACTGGCTCAACATCGGTGAGTCCTACCACCCCACCGCCGCCGGCCAGTCGGGCGGCTACCTGCCCGCCTTCAACTCGGCGGTCTGACAAGGCGGCGGAAGGGGTACGGGCTGCCCCGGTCAGTCGCCCGCCGGGGTGGCAGCCCCTTCCGTCGGGGCGGAGGCCCCATCCGTCGGGGTCTCCGCCCGGCAGGTCACCGAGAACGCCACTCCGTTCGAGGTGACCGCGACCGGACTCCTCACCTCCAGGGTGATCGTTCCGTGGTACGTGGTGTCCTGTCGGTGCGTCAGCTCTGTGTGCGACACCTGCTTCGACCGCCCGTCGCCGGCGCCGAAGGACAGCGACTGCCAGCCGGGATCCGAGCTCGTACCGTCCTTCAGCGCCCATCGGTACTCGACCTGTACGGGCGTGCGCCCCACCGTGATCGTCGCCTCGACCGCCGGTGCCCCGGTGTGCGGCGGTGGGCAACTGCCTTCGTAGCTGTCGCGTACGGGGGCGAGATACACCGTCACGGTCTGGGACGGCGGTTTGCTCGTACTGCTGTGGCCGGTGTTGCCGGTGATCCCGGCGCCGCCTCCGCCCGGTGATCCGTCGGTGCCGGGCGTTCCCTGGGTGGCGGGCGTCGAGCGCGGGGCGCTGCTGGTCGGGCCCGGGCCCGGGCCGGGGACGCCGGTGCCCGCGTTCTGGTCGTTGCCCTTGTGTGACAGCGTCCAGACGATCCCGCCGACGGCCAGCAGCAGGACCGCCAGCCCTGCGGCGAGAAGGGCGACCGCGCGACGCGACCGCTCCTCGGGGGCGTACGCGGACGTCGGAGACGAAGCGGGGGAGGGGAAGGGTGCCGCGGGAAACGGCGTTGCCGGCGTGTTCGTGCGGGCTGTCACCGTGGCACCGTACGGATCCGCCGCACCCGCCCCCGCGGTCCGCGGCGTACCCCCGGCGGCGACGATCCGCAGCCGATGCTCGGCCTCCGCGGCCGAGAGCCGCTCGGTCGGGTCCTTGCGCAGCAGTGCCTCGACGACCGGGCCGAGCGGGCCGGCCCGCCGGGGCGGCGGCAGCTCCTCGTCCACCACCGCCCGGAGCGTGTTCAGCGGGGTGTTCTGACGGAACGGTGAATTGCCCTCGGTCGCGGCGTACAGAAGCACACCCAGCGACCACAGATCCGATTCGGGCCCCGGCGTGCGCCCCAGTGCGCGCTCCGGTGCCAAGAACTCCGGCGATCCGATCAGTTCACCCGTCATGGTGAGCGCGGACGTCCCCTCGACCATGGCGATACCGAAGTCCGTCAGCACCACCCGCCCGTCGTTGGCGAGCAGCACATTGCCGGGTTTCACATCGCGGTGCAGCACCCCGGACCCATGGGCGCTGCGCAGTGCGGCCAGCACCTCCGCGCCGATGTGCGCCGCCCGCTTCGGGGGCATGGGGCCCTCGGCGTCCAGTACGTCGGAGAGCGCGAGCCCTCGGATCAGCTCCATCACGATCCACGGACGGGAGTCCTCGGTCGCCACGTCGTAGACGGTGACCACGTTGCGGTGGGAGACCCTCGCGGCCGCCCATGCCTCCCGCTCCAGGCGCGCGTAGAGCCGGTGTACGTCGGACGCGGGCAGCCCCGACGGGGCGCGGACCTCCTTGACGGCGACCTCGCGCCCCAGCACCTCGTCGCGCGCCCGCCACACGGTCCCCATCCCGCCCTGGCCCAAGGGGCCCAGCAGTCGGTAGCGGCCCGCGATCAGTCGGTCCTCGCCCGGCACTTCGCTCACGGTGATCCCCCATCCGCAGGAGTGGCGGCAGCACGGCGGAAACCTCTCCACACGAACCGTTCCCGCCCCCCTTGCGCAGCAATCCGCCGCTGCGGGCGAACCACTCCCGTTCTGTCCAAGTCGCCCTGTAATGGGGCGAATTATGAGTGCGGCCGTCAGCATCCGTATGTGTGTGCTCAATCCTGCGCCCGGGATACACGCGTGTCATCGCGGGGGGATAGGGTTAACCTGCCCGGGCCGGGTGCCCTCGTACGGGTGGGGAGTGACATGGAACAGATAGCGATGCGCAGCAGGCCGCGTGTGCCTGCCATCACATGTGGGAGCAGTGCGACCAGTTCGCGCCTCGACCGCCATCTCGCAGTGCTCGGCGGCCCCGCCGTCCCGCAGCGTGAGACCGCGGAGGCGACGTTGCTGATGCTGGAGCTCACCTCTCGCGACGCTGCGCACAGCCGCCGGAGCAGGAGCGCGCGTGTCTCGCTCTTCGCACCGCTGCGGCGACTGCGGCGCTCGCTCTTCGGCAGCCGCCGCTGACCCGACGGCCTGTCACCATCGATCCGGCCCCCGACCGATCGCCCGCCCCTGATCGAACCGGCCCACCGCTCGGGCCGCGCTCAGGCGATCACACCGTCCCGGCGCAGCTCCGCTGTCTGCTCGTCCGTCATCCCCGCGGCCCGCAGCAGTGCTTCGGTGTGCTCGCCGAGCGCCGGTACGGCTCCCATCCGCGGCTCCGCCCCGCCCGGCAATGTGATCGGCGGCAGCATGGCCCGCAACGCCCCGACCGGTGATTCCACTTCCCGCCACCGGTCCCGTGCCGCCAGCTGAGGGTGTGCCGCCACATCCGCCACGGTGTTCAGCCGGGCGCAGGCGATGCCCGCGGCGTCCAGCCGGGCCAGCGCCTCCTTCGTGGTCAGCGTGGCGAGCGCCTCGGCCACCACCGCATCGGTCCGCTCCCGGTGAGCGGTCCGTGCGGTGTTCGTCGCGAAGTCCGGATCTTCCGCCAGTGCCGGCCGCCCCAGAACCTGCTCCGTGAGCCGGCGCCACTCCCGGTCGTTCTGCACGGAGAGCAGCAGCTGTTCCCCGTCCGCGGTCTCGAATGCGTCGTAGGGGGCGATGACGGGATGCGCGAGCCCCGTGCGCGCCGGGGTTTCGCCCCCATGCATCCGATGGTGCAGCGGATGCCCCATCCACTCGGTCAGCGAATCCAGCATCGAGATCTCCACCGGCCCGCCGAGCCCGGTGGTCGCGCGCCGCAGCAGCGCCGCGAGCACCCCCGAGAAGGCGTACATCGCCGCCGCGATGTCGGCGGCGGGCACACCCGCCTTCACCGGCTGCCCAGGCGTGCCGGTGACGGAGACCAGTCCCGCCTCGCACTGCACGAGCATGTCGTAGGCCCGCTTGTGTGCGTACGGGCCGTCGGCGCCGTACCCCGAGATGTCGACGGCGACCAGCCGCGGGTGCGCGGCGCAGAGCGTCGCGGCGTCCAGACCCAGCCGGGCGGCCGCGCCCTGGGCGAGGTTCTGTACGAACACATCGGCGCCGGCGACCAGTCGGCGCACCGCGGCGAGGCCGCGCGGGTCCTTGAGGTCGATCGCGAGGGACTCCTTGCCGCGGTTGCACCAGACGAAATGCGAGGCCAGGCCGCGGGCAGCGGTGTCGTAACCGCGGGCGAAGTCACCGCCGTCCGGGCGCTCGATCTTGATGACGCGGGCGCCGAGGTCGGCGAGCTGCCTGGTGGCGAACGGGGCGGCGACAGCCTGTTCGACGGCGACGACGGTGATGCCGTCCAGGGGGAGAGGGTGAGCACTCATGGGAACCGTACCTATCGTGTACGTAACAACTTTGTCATCCCGTGGTGTTGACGTCGGAAAGTTCCGGGGCCAGGGTGCTGATCGTTTGGCGCGTACACAGCACCTCACCCCCGGATGCGTACATGTGTGACCACCACCACCGCGATGACCGCGGTGACCTTCACCTTCCTCGGGGTCGCCGGCCAGGGCGGAACCCCGCTGGGCAACAAGAGTGCGCTGGACGCCGCCGTGATGATGGCGACGATGTCGGAGTTCCTGCGCGAGGAGAACCTCGCCCCGTCGGGGCGGCTCCACTGGGTGATCAACAACGGCGGTGACATTCCGAACGTCACCCCGGAGATCGCCGAGATCTCGTACTACGTCCGCGAAGGCAGTCCGGCCCGGGTGCAGGTACTGCTCGACAAGGTGATCGCGGTCTCCGAGGCGGCGGCGAAGGCCAGCCGGACCACGGTGGGACACCGGATCACCTCGGCCTGCTGGAACCAGCTGCGCTCGACCGGGTGCCGGACTCGTTCGAACAGTCCGCGTCCTGACTGCCCCGGACGTGTCACACCAGGGCGAACTGCCCTTCCGGGCCCTCCTCGTGATGGTCGAGCACGGAAGCCGGCCGCCTGGCCGTCGCCGCGACCGGCAGGACACCGGCCGCCCGCAGATCACCGGTGGTGAGCTGCGGGCCGGCGGCCGGCTCCTCCTGCCGGGGCCGGAGTTCGGCGAGCAGCGCCAGCACGGTGATCAGTTCCAGCAGTTCCGAGGTCCACTCCTGGGGCCAGCCCCGGGGTCGTATCGCCTCCAGACCGTCCGCCCCGTCAGCGGACGCCCGTCGCTCGAACCACAGCTCCAGCATCCGGACTCCGCCCACCCGGAACTCCCAGGCTCCCGCCGGCACGGGCGAGATGCGCCCCGTCCCCAGCAGGAGCGCCTCGTCGCCGGGGTCGTACTCCAGCGTGCCGGGCGCGGCCGGTAGCGCGGCCCGCACATAGGGGCGCCGCCCGCCGGGCAGCCGCGGGCGCTCCCCGCCGCGCGCGCCGCGCAGCTGGAGCCGCAGCAGCTCCCGGCCCAGCTCCACCCCGGCCCACCAGCGTGTGCTGTCGGCGGGCAGCGGTACGACGGACCCGGCCGGGGAATGACGGGCTGCCGTGATGATCCACGCCAGCACGGACTCCGCGGTGACCGCGTTCCCGTGCCGGGCGCGCAGCAGCCCGAGCAGACCGGGCGCCAGATTGGGTTCCTGTCCGCCGGGCCGCCGGTAGAGCGGCCGGATCCGGCCGGGGCGGCCGGCCGGGGAGTGGCCGTCGGGCAGCAGCGCCGTCACGGACAGGGCGGGACCGGTGTCCTGCGGTACGTATCCGTGTTCGACGGCGAAGAGCTGGTGCCCGTCGGCGACTCTCCACAGCTCCGGACGGGCGGCGTCGATCAGCCGGTGGTCGGGGATCAGCCACTGCTCGTCGAACGGTCCGTGCAGGATCCGCACCGGCTCGGGACAGGGACCGGACTCCCGCGCGAACCGGGCGGTGGAGGTGGTCTGGCCGGGCAGCGCCGCGACCGGAGTCTGCGGATCACGGGCACGGGTGGGCCGGAAAAGCTGTTCGCGCTCGGCTCCTTCGGCACTGACCAGACGTCCCCAGCGGGCCTTGAGGGAACCGGCGTCCGGGGCCGTCACCCAGGGGCGCCCGGTACGCAGGGGCCGTACGGACCATGGCATGAGGTCGTCGAGCAGTGGGGTGTCGTCGTCCCCGCCGGCTCCGGCGCCCGCCCGTGCTGCCACCGTGTCGTCCTCCCCGTCGCCACGTCCGCCGCCCCAGGCATCGTAACGGCGCGTCGTGCGCGGTCAGTGTGCTTCGACCGTCACCGAGAACGAGAACCTGTCCCCCCGGTACCGGATCTGTGCCACATCCACCACCCGGCCGCTCTCGTCGTACGTCACCCCTGTGTAGAAGAGGATCGGGCTGAGCAGCGGGACCTGGAGGAGCTCGGCGGTGGCCGGGTCGGCGAGCCGCGCCTCGACCGTGTCCGTGATCCGCGCGATCCGGACGCCGACGCGGTCGCGCAACACCTTGGTCATCGGCCAGCGTTCGAGATCGGCGGCATCGAGCCGGGCTGCGACCTCGGGGTGCACCGTGTTCTCCGCCCAGTTGGTGGGCTCGCCGGTGTCGCCGTCGCAGCGCAGCCGTCGGTAGCCGACCACGTCCGTACAGCCCGGGAAGTACTCGGCGAGGTCGCCGGGCAGGGCGAGCGGGCCATGACCGAGGACCGTGGTGCGCTCGCCCGACTGCTGGGCGACGATCGCATCGATCGAGCCGAGCAGCCGGACCGGCGAGGCCCGGCGGGCCCGCGGCTCGATGAAGGTGCCGCGCCGCCGGTGCCTGCTGATCAGCCCCTCCGTCTCCAGCTCCTTGAGCGCCTGCCGCATCGTGAGGACGCTGACGCCGTAGTGTGCGGCGAGCTGCTCCTCGGTCGGCAGCCGCAGCGAGGCGTCCTGGGCGCGGCCGAGTATGGACGCGCGCAGCGACTGTGAGACCTGGTACCACAGCGGCAGTTTGCGGTTCAGGACCAGCGAGTCGGGGGCGAAGGCCGTTACCGTGGGCGTCTGGGGCAGTTGAGGCACCTGGGTCACCTGGACTCTCCGTACTGCGACACTGCGGACGCGACGAGCGGGGGCCGGGAAGCGGCTGCTTCGCCTATGGCCGGAAGTTGCGTTCGAGACCCTGCCACACGTCGTCGTACCCGCGCTGCAGGTGGTCGGCGGCCGCCGCCTGTCCGGTCGCCGTGACCGGCCAGCGGGTCTCGAACATGAAGGCAAGACCGTCGTCGATCTTCTGCGGCTTCAGCTCCGCCGCGCTCGCCCGGTCGAAGGTCTCCCGGTCCGGGCCGTGCGCCGACATCATGTTGTGGAGCGAGCCGCCGCCCGGCACGAAGCCGCCCTTGCCGGCCGTCTTCGCGTCGTACGCCCCCTCGATCAGCCCCATGTACTCGCTCATCACATTGCGGTGGAAGTACGGCGGCCGGAATGTGTCCTCGCCGACCAGCCAGCGCGGCGCGAAGACGACGAAATCCACACCGGCGAGACCGGGGGTGTCCGACGGCGAGGTCAGCACCGTGAAGATCGACGGGTCGGGGTGGTCGTAGCTGATGGAGCCGATCACATTGAAACGGTGCAGGTCGTAGACGTACGGGGTGTAGTTGCCGTGCCACGCGACGACGTCGAGCGGCGAGTGGTCGTACGTCGCGGACCAGAGGTTGCCGCAGAATTTGTTGATCACCTGGACCGGGCGGTCCGCGTCTTCGTACGCGGCGACGGGAGCGAGGAAGTCCCGGGCGTTGGCAAGGCCGTTGGCGCCGATCGGGCCGAGGTCGGGGAGTGTGAACGGCTGCCCGTAGTTCTCGCAGACATAGCCGCGGGCGGAGTCGTCGAGGAGTTCCACCCGGAAGCGGACACCCCGGGGGATCAGCGCGATGTGACCGGGTTCGGCGCGCAGCAGGCCCAGTTCGGTACGGAGCAGCAGGCCGCCCCGCTCGGGGACGATCAGCAGTTCGCCGTCGGAGTCGCTGAACACACGGTCGGTCATGGCCGTGTTGGCGTGGTAGAGGTGCACGGCCATACCGGTGCGCTGGGTGACGTCGCCGTTGCCGCCGAGGGTCCACAGTCCTGCCAGGAAGTCCGTGCCGGGTGCGGGATCGGGGAGTGGGTCCCAGCGCAGCCGGTTCGGATCGGGGACGGACTCGGTGAAGGGGGCGGTGCGCACCGCTCCGTTGTCGATCCGGACGAACGGCGGGTGGGCGGCCGAGGGGCGGATCCGGTAGAGCCAGGAACGGCGGTTGTGGGCGCGCGGCTCGGTGAACGCCGAGCCGCTCAGCTGCTCGGCGTACAGGCCGAGTGGTGCTCGCTGGGGCGAGTTGCGGCCGTGCGGCAGTGCCCCCTGGACCGCCTCGGAGCTGTGCTCATTACCGAAACCGGCGGAGTGTACAAGCGCTTCCGCCGTCTTCCTCGCCTGCTCGATGCCGCTGGTGCCGCCCATGCTGCGCTCCCGGTGCCGAAGGATTCCTATGGGACACCGTAGGAATCAGATCGGGGCACGTCAACGGGGCAGGGCGGTGGCGCGTCGCGGATCCGGTGCGGGGCCGTGACGGAGATCTTTTGATCCGTCGTGCAGAAGGGGGTTCCAAAAGTTGAACAATGCTCTACTCTCCGGCACATGTCGTGGACACGAAGACTTCTGGTGGTCCTGGTGGCACTGGCCGCCGCACTCCTCGCGGCCCCGGCCGCCCAGGCGCACGAGGAACGGCCGGTCACCCTGCCCGACGGTTCCGGCAGCGTCCCGGTCTACCGCACCGGCGAACCGGATCTGCTGGTCTGCAAGAGCGACCGCGCCGACTTCGAACGCCGGATATCCGGCTTCCCGGCGAAGCTCCGGGCACGCAACCTCGAACTCTTCGAGCGGTGCCGGAAGTCCGGGTACCGCCATCTGCAGCAGGCCGTCGACGAGGTCGGCAGACCCGGCATGACCATCGCGATCCTGCCCGGCCTGTACGAGGAGGAGCCCTCGCTGCCCAGGCCGGCGGGGGAGTGCGCGAGGCTCAAGGCGCCCAACTCGCAGCTCGGCTACCAGATCCTGTCGTACGCGCAGCAGAAGAAGTGTCCGCACAACCAGAACCTGGTGGCGATCCTCGGCAAGAAGCAGCTCCAGATCGAGGGGACCGGGGCGGAGCGCACCGACGTCGTCATCGACGCCAAGTACCAGAAACTCAACGCGATCCGCTCGGACGGCTCCGACGGCATCTACTTCAAGAACTTCACCGCCCAGCGCACGACGTTCAACTCGCTGTACGTGCTGGCCCAGGACGGCTTCGTCATCGACGACGTCCTCACCCGGTGGAACGACGAGTACGGCTTCCTCACCTTCGCCAGTGACCACGGGCTCTACAAGAACTGCGAGTCGTACGGCAACGGCGACTCCGGCATCTACCCCGGCAGCGCGTCGAACATCAACGACGGGTACGGCTACGACGTCCCGCGCTACTCGATCGAGATCACCGGCTGCCGCAGCCACCACAACATGGTCGGCTACTCCGGCACCGCGGGCGACTCGGTCCACGTCCACGACAACGAGTTCGACCACAACATGGGCGGCGCCTCGATGGACAGCGCCTTCCCCGGCCACCCCGGACTCCCGCAGAACCACGCACGCTTCGAACGCAACCTCATCCACGACAACAACGCCGACTACTACCCGTACGTCGCCGACGGAACCTGCGCCAAACCGCCCGTCGAACGCGGCTACGAGGACGGCGTCGTCTGCCCGCAGATCTCCATGCCGCCAGGCACCGGCATCATCACCGCGGGCGGCAACTGGAACATCTACGAGAACAACTGGATCTACGGACAGCGGCGCGCCGCCTTCTTCCTGAGCGCCGTCCCCGCCTTCATCCGCGGCGAGAACTCCCTCGCGAAGCAGGCCGACACCTCGCACCACAACCGGTACGCGGGCAATCACCTCGGCACGGACAAGGCAGGCCGCTCCCGGCCCAACCGCACCGATGTGTGGTGGGACGGCCAGGGCGACAGCAACTGCTGGCAGTCGGACACCGGACCGTCCACACCGCGCTCGCTGCCCGCGTGCGGGGCGGCGCGCGGCGCGGTCTCCGTCCGCACCGACCGGCTGGTGGGCGAACCGGTCAAACTTGCCCAACTGCTGGTCTGTGCCGACTACAACGTGCAGGCGCGGCGGCTGCCGGCCGGCTGCGACTGGTACGGCGCGCGCGGCATCGAGCGCATCGAGGTGCAGATCGCGCTGGGTGTCGCTCTGGTGCTCGCGCTGGTCGGCGGGGTGCTCTGGTGGCGCCGGCTGCGGCACAGCCGGCTCGCCGCAGCGGCCACCCTGCTCGGCGCGATCGGCCTCGGGCTGGATGTGGCCGGTGCGACGACGGGCCTCGCGTCCTCCTATCTGCCTGCGGTGGCGCTGCTGCTGACCGGGGCGTGGTGGATCGGCATCGGACTCGTCCTGCGCGGCGAGCGGCCCGGACTGGGCTGGACCACGATGGTGCTGGGCGCCCTGACCCTGCTCGACGCCTTCGACAAGGCCGTCCTGATGATCCCGTGGATCCCGATCGGCCCGGCCTGGGTACGGGGTCTCCTCGGTGTCATCTGGGTGGTGTGGGCGATGGCGGCCTCCGCGCGGTACGGGGAACGGGCGGTACGGAAGAAGGCGGCCCCGGGGCCGGACGCGGACGCGAACGCCGATGCGGCGGACGTGCAGGGCGACGACCGGGCGGGGGCCCCTGCCGGTGCGGGCGTAGGAAGGAATTCGAGCCATGGCGCGGGTTCCGGACACGGTGCGGATTCAGCGTCCGGATCGGTGGATTCCGGGCCGGGCACGGATTCCGGGCCCCACCGGGGCTCCGGACCGGACGGGGACTGATCATGAGGCGATCTCCCCGCACGCTGCGACTCAACAGGTTCACGGCGCTCACGTCGCGCACGGCGTTCCCCCGGCTCGCCGTCGCCCTTCTCACCGCAGGCGCTCTCGTGTGCGGTGCGAGTGCCTGCGGTGGGCGGCCCACCACTCACCACAGGCCCGGCACCAGCCATGAACAGGCAGGCGGCAGCGTTGGCCGGCTCCTCACCGCGGACGACGGATCCGGGCACCGGCTCCGCCAGGTCGAGGCCGAGGGCGCCCCCGCGGTGACCGTCGCCGTACGGCCGGACTCCGAGGACGGGTGGAACGTCCATCTCTCCGTACGGAACTTCAGATTCAGTCCGGACAGTGTCGGCGGCGCGGCGCTCCTCGGGCGCGGCCACGCCCGGCTCTTCCTCGACGGCCACCCCCTGGCCCGGCTCTACGGCCCCTGGTACCACCTCCCCGACTCCCTCGTCCACGAAGCGGGCGGCGGCCGCACCCTCACGGCCCGGCTCTACGCCGACGATCACACCGCCTGGGCCGTGCACTCCACACCGATCCAGGCCACCACGCCTCTCACCACCACCCCTTCCGCCGGCACCCCCGCCGAGCCCCGCCCCGACCGGACTCTGGAGATCGTCATCTCTCACGGCAAGGTCAGCCCCGCCCCCGGCCGCACCGAACTCAGGAAGGGGCAGCGCATCGAGCTGCGCGTCCGAGCCGACCGCGCCGACACCCTCCATGTCCACGGCTACGACAAGGAAGCGCGCCTGCCCGCCGGACGGACCACCACCCTCAGTCTCACCGCCGACCGCACCGGGCTCTTCGAGGTCGAGACCCACGAGTCCGGTCTGCTCCTGACCCAGCTCGTCGTACGGTGAGCGTCCTCGCCCATGGCATCGGCTCCCGGCACGACCTGCCGCTGTCCCCCTTCTACGCGTTCGCCGGTGCCTTCGCCGCGCTCTTCGTCTCCTTTCTCGCGCTCGGCCTGCTCTGGCCCGCCTCCCGATTCCGGGGCGACCGGGCGGGCCGCCCGCTTCCGGTCCCCCTGCAGCAACTCGCCGACGCCCGCCGCACCCGGATCGCCGCGCGCGCCCTCGGTCTGGCCGCCGCCCTGTTCGTTCTCCTTCATCTCCTCCTCGGCCGCGATGGTCCGGAGCGCAACCCGGCCGCGGGCGCCGTCTACGTGCTCCTCTGGGTCGGGCTCGTCCCCGCCTCGCTCCTCCTCGGCCCTGTCTGGCGACTCCTCAACCCCCTGCGCACGCTCCACCTCCTCGTCTGCCGCGCGCTGGCCCGCGACCCGGCTGCGGGCCGCCCCCTTCCCGCACGGCTCGGTCTGTGGCCCGCCGCGGCCGGACTCCTCGCCTTCACCTGGCTCGAACTCGTCGCCCCCGACCCCGCGTCGTCCACCGCTCTCCTGCTCTTCCTCGTGCTCGTCGCCACCGTCTGCGTCATGCTCGGCTCCACCGCCTACGACGGCTTCTCCGACGCCCCCTCCTGGATCACCGCCGTCCAGACCTCACCCCTGGGCCGCACCACCGCGGCCACGCTCGGGCTGCTCGCCGCCGTCGCCCTCGTCGCCACCTGCTATGCCCTCTGCGCCGGTGCCACCCGGCTGATCTCCGGTCAACTCCGCCACCCCCTCACCGTCTTCGCGCACTCGCTGATCCCGATCGCCCTCGGCTATCTCATCGCCCACTACTTCACACTCTTCGTCACCGAAGGTCCGCGCACAGTCATGGTGGCACTCGGCGCTGACAATCCGGTCCCGCCGGAACCGCCCCTGCGTCCGGGCGGCATCGCCACGCTCCAGGTCGCCGCGATCGTCATCGGGCACATCCTCGGCGTCGTCGCCGCCCACGACCGGTCCGTGCGCCTCTTCCCACCCGCCCGCGCCGTCGCGGGGCAGCTTCCCCTGCTGACCCTGATGATCGCGTACACCGTCGGCGGGCTGACCCTGCTTCTCGCCTGACCGCAGGTGCGCACCTTTCCGTCCCGCAGAGGAGAGTCACGGCATCATGGAGCCCGTGCCCCATGCGAATACGAACCTCCGCCGCGCCCCCGTGCAGCAGCGCAGCGCCGAACGTCTCGCCCGGATACTCGACGCCTGCGCCGAACTCCTCGACGAGACCGGTTACGAGCAGCTGTCCACCCGGGCCGTCGCCGCCCGCGCGGAAGTCCCGATCGGCTCCGTCTACCGGTTCTTCTCCAACAAGCGCGCCCTCGCCGACGCCCTGGCCCGGCGCAACCTGGACAGTTACGCGGAGCGCATCACCGGTCGCCTGGCCGTCATCCCGGCCGCCGACTGGCGCAGCGCCATCGACGCCGTGCTCGACGAATACCTGGCGATGAAGCGCTCCGTCCCCGGTTTCGCCCTCGTCGACTTCGGCGCCCCGGCCCCTGTGGACGACCCGGCCTCCGACGCCAATCGCCGCGTCGCGGAGCGCCTCGCCCAACTGCTCTCCGGCCGTCTGGGGCGCACCGCCGACGAGGATCTGCTCCGGACGATCCTGGTCTGCGTCGAAGCCGCCGACGCGCTCCTCCAGCTCGCCTTCCGCACCGACCCGTCGGGCGATCCGGCGATCGTCGTGGAAACCCGCGTCCTGATCCAGGCGTATCTGGCCCGGATCCTGGACTGAACCCGGCACCGCATCTCACCGCGCGGGACGACACGGGTCCGCGCCGCAGGGAACCGGACACCCGCCCCGCCGTCCCGGACCGACGGTGTGGGGAACCTCGCGCCCGCTTTCGGGCAGGGCCCTGGAGCGGACGTTGACCTCAAGCCGGGTCGAGGTCGTACGTTCCTTCCATGAGCATGGAAGCCACCGCGTGGACGCAGCTCCACAACGTCATGAACGCGCAGCAGGACCGACGCCCCTTCGACCGAGCCACACTGCGGCGCATCGCCGCGTTCGCCCGACCGCACCGGCGGCGGGTCGCACTGTTCCTGCTGCTGAGTGTCGCCACGGCACTGCTCGCGGTCGCCACCCCGATCCTCGCCGGCCGCGTCGTGAACGCGATCGTGACCGGCAAGGAGGAGGGGACCGTCACGCGGCTGGCCGTGCTCATCGCCGTGATCGCCGTCGCGGAGGCGGGACTCGGGCTGGTCAGCCGCTGGCTCTCGGCCACCCTCGGCGAGGGACTGATCCTCGACCTGCGCACCGCCGTCTTCGACCACGTCCAGCGCATGCCGATCGCGTTCTTCACCCGCACCCGCACCGGCGCGCTCGTCAGCCGTCTCAACAACGATGTCATCGGCGCCCAGCGCGCCTTCAGCAACACCCTGTCCGGCGTCGTCAGCAATGTCGTCACGCTGCTGCTCACCCTCGGCGTCATGCTCAGCATCTCCTGGCAGATCACCGCACTCGCGCTGGTGCTGCTGCCCGTGTTCGTGCTGCCCGCACGCCGGATGGGTACGCGGATGGCGAGGCTCCAGCGCGAGGCCGCCGCCCACAACGCGGAGATGGGCACCCGGATGACCGAGCGCTTCTCCGCACCCGGCGCCACGCTCATCAAGCTCTTCGGGCGGCCCGCCGACGAGTCCGCCGAATTCGCCGCCAGGGCGGGCAGGGTGCGCGACATCGGTGTCCGTACGGCCATGGCCCAGTCCGCGTTCATCACGGCACTCACCCTCGTGTCGGCGCTGGCACTCGCCCTGGTCTACGGGCTCGGCGGGTTCTACGCGCTGCGCGGGCAGCTGGACGCGGGCGCCGTCGTCGCCCTGGCCTTGCTGCTGACCCGGCTGTACGCGCCGCTCACCGCGCTCGCCGGGGCGCGCGTCGAGGTGATGAGCGCGCTCGTCAGCTTCGAGCGGGTCTTCGAGGTCCTCGACCTCAAGCCGCTGATCGAGGAGAAGCCCGATGCGCGGACGGTTCCGGACGGTCCGGTGTCCGTGGAGTTCGACGCCGTGCGCTTCGGCTACCCCTCCGCCGACAAGGTCTCCCTCGCCTCGCTGGAAGACGTCGCCACCCTGGACACCCGCGGCGGTGACGAGGTGCTGCGCGGGGTCTCGTTCCGCGCCGAACCGGGCCAGACGGTGGCCCTCGTCGGATCGTCCGGCGCGGGCAAGTCGACCATCGCGCAGCTGCTGCCCCGGCTGTACGACACGGACGAGGGCGCCGTACGCATCGGTGGCATCGACGTACGCGACCTGTCGGCCGACACCCTGCGTGACACACTCGGCATGGTCACCCAGGACGGCCACCTCTTTCACGAGTCGGTCCGCGCCAACCTTCTGCTCGCCCGCCCCGAAGCCACCGAGGAAGACCTCTGGGACGCCCTGAGACGCTCACGGCTGGACGGACTGGTCGCCTCGCTGCCCGACGGACTCGACACCGTCGTCGGTGAACGCGGCTACCGGCTCTCCGGCGGCGAACGGCAACGGCTGACCATCGCCCGGCTGCTGCTGGCCCGCCAGCGCGTCGTCATCCTCGACGAGGCCACCGCCCACCTGGACAACACCTCCGAAGCGGCCGTCCAGGAAGCCCTCGTGGAGGCGCTCGAAGGACGCACCGCGGTGGTGATCGCCCACCGGCTCTCCACCGTACGAGCCGCGGACCTCATCCTCGTCGTGGAGAACGGACGGATCGTGGAACGCGGCACCCATCAGGAGCTGCTTGCGGCCGGCGGCCGGTACGAGGAGCTGTACCGCACCCAGTTCGAGCGACCCGGCACCGAGCCCGCCGGTCTGGGCTGACCACCGCTGAGTCAGCCGGTCGTCCAGTCCGTCCCACGGGCCTGCTCCACCGCGAACGCCCCTGCCGGATAGGGGAGTTCGGCCGCCAGTGCCGCTGCCCGGTCGAACTCCTCGCGCGCCTCCCGTTCGCGGCCCAGCGCCGCGAGCGCCGCCGCATGTACCGTACGCGCCTCGGTCAACGACAGCCGCTCGCCGACCTCCTCGGCGCGTACGGTCTCCGCGGCCGCCAGCCGCACCGCCCGCTCCGGCTGTCCCGCCAGCAGCTCCGCCCAGGACAGCAGCGCGGCCGAGCCGGGGCCGCTCCCGCCGGTCAGCAGAGCGAGGGCCTCCTGCGGGCGGCCCTCGCGGACCAGGAGCTCCGCCTGCGCCGCCCGTACCTCGTGCACCGCCTGCCGGTCGCCCTGCGCCTCGGCCACCTCCCCCGCACGGGTCAGCAGCTCCGCCGCGCCCGACTCGCCGGCGCCCATCCGGACCCGGGCCAGCGCGGCCAGGGCGTACGGGGTGCACCACGTGGCTTGCTCGCCGGTCTCCCGCACCGCCGCCTGCGCATGTTCCCGCGCCTCGCCGAACTCCTGCAGCAACAGATGCAGTTCGGCGAGGTTCGCCCGCTCGAAGGCGACTGCCGTCGGATCCCCGGTGTGCTCGGCGAGCCGCAGCGCCCGCCGCCCGGAGGCGACCGCCTCGGCGAGCCGGCCCGACCGCCGGGCATGCTCGCGCAGTACGGAGAGGACGGTGGCCAGCAACTCCTGGTCGCCGTAAGCCTCGGCGTGCGGCAGTGCCAGATCGGCCGCCGGACGGGCCTGTGCGAACCGGCCCGCGAGCCCGAGCGAGGTCGCCTGCATCCCGAGGGCGCGGGCCAGCAGCCCCCGGCGTTCGCTGCCCGGTATGGCGTCTGCGGCTTCCTGCGCGGTACAGGCCGCGGCGTGTGCCGACTCGTACCGGCCGGTCACGAACCGCAGCACCGCCGCCGCCAGATGGTGGGTCGCGGCGGCCAGCGGCGGGGTGTTCGGACCGGGCGGATACGTGCGCAACAGGTCCTCGCCCTCGTCGGTGCCGCGGTACTTCACCAGCACCTCGGTCAGCCGGGCAGCCGCCAGCACCTGCCCGCCCTCGTCGCCGCGCCGCACCATGTCGTCGAGTGCCTCGCGCAGCACCGCCGCCGCCTCCTGGTAGCGGGCCATCCGGCGCAGCACGGCGCCCCGGTCGATCCTCGCCTGCGCCGCATCGGCGGCCAGCGCGTCGAGCCGGGCGGTCAGTTCGGCGTAGTAGCGGTCCGCGGTGTCGTTGGCGCACAAGGCTGCCGCCCGCTCGGCCGCCTGCCGCAGATAGTGGGTGGCCCGGGGGTCGTCGGCGCGAGTGAGATGTGAGGCGAGGGTGTCGACGGCGTCCGGCCTGCGCCGCAGCACCGCCTCCGCATACGCCGAGTGCAGCTGCCGGCGGCGGGCCGTGGACATCCCGTCGTAGCAGGTCAGCCGGACCAGCGGATGCCGGAAAGCGAGACCGGGCAGCGGCTGCCCGCCGACCACTACGGTCCGCTCCGCCACCACTGACGCCGAGACCGCCGCGTCCACGGCATCCGTCGCCTCGGCGGCCGACAGCGGCGGATGCAGTCCGTGCTCGGCGACGTCGAGGACCTCGGACAGCGCTGCGCCGCCGCCCGCCACAGAGACCGCCTCCACGACCCGCCGTGCCGCGGGCCCCAGCCGCGCCAACCGTGCCGCCACCAGCTGTCGTACGCCCTCGGGGGCGCTGAGCCGTGCCGGGTCGGTGCCCTCGTGGACCGAACGGGCCAACTCCAGGGCGAAGAGCGGATTGCCGAGCGACAGCTCCCAGACCCGGTCCACATCGGCCCCGGCCCCCGCGTCCCGTGCCACCGCCCGGCATGCGTCCCGGTTCAGTCGCCCCAACTCCACGGAACGGGCCAGCCCTTGGCGTACCAGGGTGTCCAGCACGGTGCGCCGGGGATCTGCGGCGGTCAGCTCCTCCGCCCGGTACGTCACGGCGAACCGCCAGTCCGTGCCGGTGGCCGATGCCCGCCGGGCCAGATGGCTGAGCAGCTGGTACGTTCCCGTGTCGGCGGCGTGCAGATCGTCCAGCACGAGCAGCACCGGCGAGGTCGCCGCCAGATCGCCCAGCAGTCCGGCCGCCGCCCGGAACAACCGGTCGCGCTCCTCCTCCGGGCTGCGTTCCGTGCCCATCCCGATCTGCCCCAGCGAGGGCAACAACGAGGCGAGTTCGGGGTATTCACCGCCGATTCCGGCCCGGTCGACGGGTGGCCGGTCGGCGAGCCAGGCATCCAGGGCCTCGACGAAGGCGCCGTACGGCGTGTGGCCCTCCGCGTCGTGGCCCGCGCCCCACAGCACGGTCGTCCCGGCCTCGGCCGCCCGCCGGGCCGCCTCCGCCGTGAGATGGGTCTTGCCCACGCCCGCCTCGCCGCCGACCAGGCGTACCGGCGGGCCGTTCGTGGCGAGCAGCAGCTCCAGGTCGGCGTCCCGGCCGCGCAGCGGGGCCGCGGGGGGTGTGCGGAGAGCTGCGGGCAGGACCGGGGCCGACGCCGCGCCCACCACTGTGGCCGCCGAGTCGAGGGCCAGGAGGTGGAGTTGCTCCGTTGCAGGGCTCGGGCGTACTCCCAGCTCCGCGTCCAGCGCCGCACGGCACACGTGGTACTGGCGCACCGCCTGTCGGCGCAGCCCCTGCCGCAGATACGCGTCGATGAGTACCCGATGAGCCCGCTCCTGGGCGGGCGCCGATGCCAGGACCCGCTGCGCGGCATCCGTGGCCGGCTCCGTCTCGCCGTCCGCGAGGTAGGCCTCCGCAAGGGCCAGCTGCACCCGCTCGCACAGTTCAGAGAGGCGCTCGCGCCGGGTCTCGGCCCAGGGCGCGTAGCGGTCCTCGGGCAGCAGCTCACCGGTGAATGCCGCGGCCGCCGCGGCCAGTTCGGCCGCACCACCCCCGGCGAGCGCGCGCTCGGCCAGGGTCTCGGCATGGTCCGCGTCGATCCAC
Source organism: Streptomyces sp. NPDC056231 (assembly GCF_048270745.1). Taxonomy (NCBI): domain Bacteria; kingdom Bacillati; phylum Actinomycetota; class Actinomycetes; order Kitasatosporales; family Streptomycetaceae; genus Streptomyces; species Streptomyces sp. NPDC056231. The sequence goes on from NZ_JBLVKW010000014.1 coordinate 102,017, forward strand.
ACCGTCCGGGGGTCCAGCGACAGGAGAGCCCCCTCGCCGGTCAGATACGACGACGCGGCGCGCGGTACGAGCTCGGGCTCGATGGCACGCCGCGCCGCGTGGAGCGCGACCCGCAGGCTGCCGAGCGCGGACTGAGGATCGGCATCCGGCCAGCAGATCTCCATCGCCTGCTCGCGGTGGAGTCGGTGTCCCGGGGAAACGGCGAGGAGTTTCACGAGAGCGCGCGCGCTCGGCCGTGGCCAGCGCTCGGCAAGTGGCGCGCCTCCGTCGCGTTCTATCCGGAACCCGCCGAAAAGGTGTACGCGCAGCAACGGCGGTATGTGCGGGGAGTGCTCGCCGTGGTCGGTGGTGTGCGCTGCGTTCATCAGGCAGTCACTGTAACCGCCGTTCCCGGGCAGCCCGAAGACCCCCGCGCCACCGTGCGCGGGGGTCTCCAAGGCCGGAATCTCCGGGGTTCCCCAGGTCAGGACCGGCTGATCGAGGCCACCGTCAGCCCGTGCAACTGGTCGTTCTGCTGGAGATAGCGCCCGCCCGCGAGTTCGATCGTACGGTCGTACCCGGTCTGATCCGCGCCGAGGCCGATGATCTCGTCGACGCCGTCACCGTCGAGGTCCGCCACCAGGGTGTTCTGGACCGCATACTTGTTGATCTTGGCCAGGTGGTCCGGGTAGTTGTGGCCCGCGGTGAGGACCGCCGGGTCCCAGAGGTAGATCGCGGCCTCGGTGCCGCCCACGATCAGCCGCCTGCCGCCGGGGCCCGTGCCGAACTCGGCCTGATGCAGCGTCGGCAGGGTGTACATGCTGTACTCCTTGTCGCCGCCCGCGTAGGTACGCAGCGCGGCCGTGCTCGCCAGCACCGCTCCCTCCTCGCCCGTGACCCAGTTGCCGGTGGTCCAGGCCCCGCCGCCGGTCGCGGTGTGCACGACCTTCCCGGTCCGCGCATCACGGAACTCGATCAGTGTGGTCCAGAAGTTGCCCTCCCTGACGATCCAGGAGTGCACGACCGCGTGCCCGTCCGCGTAGGGGATCCCCGGGTCGGCGAAGACACCGTGGTGCAGCTCCGCGGCGTAGATCCTGGTGTCGGCGTCACCGGTCCACTTCGGGGCGGCGGTCCAGAGCACCTTGCCGGACTTCCCGTCCAGCGCCATGCCGTCGACGACCGACGCGGCGGCGTCGAGAGCCCCGACCGTGCTGTACGAGGCGAAGACCCGGCCCTCGGCCACCGCCAGGTCGGAGAAGACCACTCCCGCGCCTTCGGGGGCGTACGACCAGAGCTGCTTCCCGTTGCCCTGGTACGCGCGGACCGCGTCCGTCGGTACGAGCACCTCGTCGGCGCCGTCGTGGTTCACATCGGCGACGGCCACCGAGCGGACGAACTGCCCCTTGCCGTCAATGGTCCGCAGGACCCGGCCCGTGCGCGCGTCGACGATCACGGTCGCGGAGTCCGCCGCGACGACCAGCTCGTCCCGCTTGCCGTCGCCGTCCGTGTCGGCCTGCACGATCTCGCCGTGCACCGCCCCGGGCAGGGTGGTCTTCCACAGCACCTCAGGCTTGCCCGCCGCCATCGACGGACCGTCGTACGCCCACAGGCCGTGCGACTGGCCGCCCGTCACGACGTCCTTCTTCTTGTCGCCGTTCACGTCCACGGCAACCGCGGCGGTCAGATCGCCCTGGAGCGGGGTGAGCGACGTCTGGCGGCCACCGTTCAGCCGGTAGCTGCGGATGTTCTGCTCGTTGTCGACCGTCCGTACCCGCCACTCGTTGCCCTCGCGGTACGGCTGGGCGTAGATCGGAGAAGCGACGGGGCCGCCCTGCTTCTCCCAGCTGACCCTGCCGTCACGCCCGTCGATGGCCGCGAGCCGTCCGTAACGCGTACCACCCGGGTTGGCGGCCGCATCCCTGTCCTGCAACGTGATGTAGGAGGCGAGCACCTGTCCGTCGACGATCTTCAGACCGAGTGCGGAGTCGCCGTCCTTGGAGTTGGACTCGTCCCGCTTGACGGTCCGCGACCACAGCTCGGACGCGTCCTTGCCGTCCAGCGCACGCACGGTCGAGGCATTGACCCAGAGGTACTCGTCGAGTGTGGCCTCGCTGACCGCGTACTCCGGCTTGGAGTCGCCGTTCAGGTTGCCCACCTGCAGGCCGAGCGCGAGGGCGTTGACCCGGGTGTCGAGGGTGGTGCGGGCCCCCGTCGCCGGGTCGTACACGGCGAGCTGGTACTGCACACCGTCGCGGTAGTCCGCCTGCTCGACGGCGACGAGCCGCTTCCGCACGGAGTCGTAGGCCAGCTGCCGTGAGTAGAGCGCCCCGTCGCTCTGCCACTTCACCGTGCCGTCGGCGGTGTCCAGGACCAGGGTGTGGCCCTCGGCGGCCGCCGTCGCGGTCCTGCGCTTGTTCCAGGAGACGGCGAGCAGCCCGCCGCCGAGCGCCGTGGTCGAGCCCCAGCGTCCGTCACGCTGCCCGGTCTCGTACGTCCAGGTGTCGGTAGGCGTCAGCTTCCCGTCGGCGTACGAGAAGCGGAAGCCCCGCAGGGTCGCCCTGGCATCCTTGGGGGCGTTGGGATTGGTGGACGGCTGGTCGCCGACGACGAGCGTGTCGCCGGCCAGGGTGACCTGCTGCGCGTCCGCGAAGATCCTGGTCCAGACCGTCTTGCCGGTCCTTCCGTCGAGGACGGTCACGAACGTGCCCGTGGAGAGCGTCGATCCGGGCACGGTGAACGGCCGGTACGGCGCATTGCCCACGTCCGCGGTGAAGACGATGTCCGCCACACCGTCGCCGGTGAGGTCGCCCGTCGTGTAGCCGCGGTCGGAGAAGTCGGCGGCCGGGGCGACTGCGTTGTAGCCCATGGTGATCCGGGCAGGGTAGGGCTCCACGTCCCAGGGGCGTGTGGGCCGGACCTGCCAGTCGGCGTACAGCGAGGCGTTGTCCCGCTTCCACACCGTCGTGCCGTCGTCCGTCAGGCGGGTGACGGTGCCCGCGCTGTGCACGGCGAGGTAGTCGCCGTGGCCGCCCGCCAGCTGTGTGGTGTCGGCCTGTCCCCGGTAGGTCTCCAGGTCGGAGCTCGCCTTGAGGGACAGGGTCCCGCCGGCCGACGTGTCGTCCGTGCCCGGCGAACTCTGCGACGAAAGAGAGGATGTGGATGCGGACTGCGGCGTGATCTGCTGCTCGCCGGCGAATGCGTCACCCTGGAGCCGCTTCTCCAGCCGGTCGGCCTGCGCGTCGGTGAGGACGCGCGGTCCGGCGCCGCGGTCGCTGTCGGCATGTGCCGCGGGTGTGGCGGTCAGCGCCAGCCCGGCCGCAATCAGGGCGGAGGCGAGCCGGACGGCCCGTCGTGAAGTGGAGGTCATGACGTCGCCTTCGAGGAGATACGGACGGCGGACTTGTCGGTGAGGACCGACTCGTTGAAGGAGTACTGCAGGGCGTCCGTACCGGCCTGGTTCTCGATGCCGATCGTCGCCTTCGCCCCGGTCTCGAGGGGAGCGGTGCCGATGGACTGGTACTGCAGGGTGATCGCACCGGTCGCCTCGTCGAAGACGGCCTCGAAGGTGACGCGCTGCGAGGTGTCGGAGGCGAATGCGACGTTCTCCCAGACGATGGCAAATGTCCGCGCGCCGGCCGTACCGTTCGTCGCCGTCTTCACGCTCGCCTTGGAGTCGACCGTCAGGTCGTCCCAGAAGGCGGCGACGATGCCGTTCGGCTTGGCGGCGCCGGGCAGGGCCGTGTTGGCGTAGTCGCCGAGGCGCGGCTCCAGGAAGTTGACCAGGCCATTGGTGGTGACAGCGGCGCTGGTGTACGTCACGCCGTAGAAGGTGACGGGGAAGGGCAGCGGCACCGTTTTGACGTTCTCGTCACCGGCCAGCGCGACCTTGGTCCTGCCGCTGACCCAGTTGTACGTCGCCGGGGCGCAGCTGTTGCCCGCCGCGTCCGTACGGTTCGGCAGCGCGGCCCGCAATGTTTTGTCGCCGTCCACCGTGACCGTCGTCGTCAGGACGCCGTTGCAGAGCACCGGAGCGGCGGGCGTCGCAGTCAGGGAGAACGAGCCCTCGGCGACCGACGGGAAGCGGAAGGCACCGTTGGAGTCACTGGTGATCGCTGCGAGTGGCGCGTCCGCGAACCGCACCGTGGCCCCCTTCAGCGGCTTGCCGGTGACATCCAGCACCGTGCCGGAGACGGCATGCGTCGATACGGCGTCCAGCGCGAGGTCCTTGGTGACCGTCTCGCCCGTGGTGACGGTGAAGCCGTCCTCGATGGCGGACGCGTAGCCGTAGCCGCTCACCGCCAGGGTGTACGTGCCCGCGGTGAGGTTCAGCTTGTACGTGCCGTCGGCCGCGGTCGTCACGGAGCGCTTGGCGGTGCCCGCCTGCGCCTTGACCGTGACGCCGGAGAGCGGCTTGCCGGTGGAGCTGTCGGTGACGGTGCCCGTCACCGTGGCGGCGCTGTGCGGGGCCGCGTCGACGGAGGCGAGGATGTCGAGCCTGCCCTCGCCCCAGACGTTGTTCATGTCGGCCGTGCCACCGCAGTGCGTGTCGTCGACATCGACCGCGCCGTCGTTCAGGATCGCCCGGGTCTCATCGATCTTCCCGATCAGGGAGGGGGCCGTCGACCACAACAGGGCGGCCGCACCGGCGACATGGGGTGTCGCCATCGACGTACCGCTGATGGCCTTGTACGTGTTACCCGGCCAGGTGGACCGGACGTTCACGCCGGGCGCCGAGATGTCGGGCTTGGCGGAGCCGTCGACCAGCGACGGGCCGAAGCCGGAGAAGCCCGCGATTTTTCCGTTCACGTCGTACGCGCCGACGCCGTACGACGGGGCCTGCGACCCCGGGGCGTGGGCCGTCGAACAGGTCGTACCGTCACCGTCGTTGCCCGCGGCGAACGCCTCGAAGATCCCGGCCGCGTTCCACGCCTCGACGATGTCCTGGTAGAACGTCGTGTCACCGCCGCCCCAGGAGTTGTTGACGATGTCCGGCGCCATTTCGGGCTTCGGGTTCTGCCCGTTGCGGTCGGTCGGCGCGAGGATCCACTGACCGGCCGCGAGCAGCGAGGAGTCCGAGCAGCTTCTGGACTCGCACCCCTTGGCGGCGATCCACTTGGCGCCGGGTGCGACGCCGACACCGCCGGCGCCGGCCATCGTGCCCATGGTGTGGGTGCCGTGACCGTTGTTGTCGCAGGGGACACCGCCGGTGCACTGGCCGGTCGGGTCGTACCAGTTGTAGTCGTGGCTGAACGTGCCGTCACCCAGGTTGCCCCGGTAGTTGCCGACCAGTGCCGGGTGGTCGTACTGCACACCCGAGTCGACGTTGGCGATGACGATGCCCTCGCCCCGGTCGTCGTACTGGGACCAGACCTGGTCCGCCCTGATGTCCTTGACGCCCCATTCGGCGGCGGTGGGGTCCGCGTCGGCCGCGGCATCCGTCACCGAGTTCTGCTCGATCCTGTCGAGGTGGTAGGTGCGCTCCTTGCGGATGCTCTTCACATCCGGGCGCTCGGCCAGCGCCGCGACGAGCTTCTCGTCGCCGGTCACCTTGAGCGCGTTGGCGATCCAGTACGACTGGTACCCCACCCGCTCCTTGTCGAGAAACGCCTGCAGGGATGCCTGGCTGGACGCGGCGTTCCTGCGCAGTGCGGAGAAGGCGGACCTGGCCTTGTCCGCGTGGTTGCGCCTGCCCTTGGCGGCCGACAGATCGGCCTGGGGCTTCAGCAGGACGAAGAACGTCGACTCCTTGCCGTGCCCGACGGTGTCGAGGACGGCGGAGTCGACCTTCGCGGTGACGGGACTCGGGTCCGTGGCGGGTTGCGCGAACGCGGGAGCGGGGCCGGTCAGTACGGCTGCGGCCGTCGTCGCGGCCGCGGCCCACGCGGCGGTTCTGCGCCGCGGGGTTCGGGGCAGATGCATCGGAGTGCTCCTCCATGGCTGGTACGGGGGAGCCCGCCGCGTTCCGGCTGTCAGGGGGAAGTACGGGAGGGGGCGGGCTGATCCGGGACGCTAGGAGGAGGCCGTTACTGACGAATTACTGAACCGCGTGACGAGGGGGTGTCCGACGGATCAGGGGCGGACAGGTCGCGGCCCCGGCCCTGTTCGGCATCGGCCGTGGGCTCGGTCCGTACGGCCTCGGCGAGTACCTCCGGACCAAGTCCCTCCAGTCCTGAACTCCCCCCTGTGCACCCCGATCGGCAGACCCGGACCCAGGAGCCGGTCCGTGGTCCGCGCCGCCGTACGGGCATCGACGGCGTCGGTCTCGCCGTGCTTCATCCGCCGCGGCGGGCCGCCCGGGTGAGGGCGGCCTGCTTCTCGTCAGCCTTGCCCGACCGCTTCTTCCCGGGGCCGGTCGGTTTCCTGGCGCTCCGTGTCATCTCGGCGTCCCTCCACCGGCTGCGCCGGACTGTTCCGCGTCCGTCCAGTCCGCGGACGCATGCGGGAGACCGCCACCCCGGCAAGACAGAGCAGGCCGCCGCCGACGGTGAGCAGCGCGGGCACCTCGTCCAGCAGCAGCCATGACATCAGCACCACCAGTGCGGGCACCGCATAGGTGGTGGCGCCCATCTTTCCGGCGGTGGTGCGCGCGAGGGCGTAGGCCCAGGTGGTGAAGGCGAGGGCGGTCGGGAAGATGCCCAGGTAGACCATGTTCAGGGTTGCGGAGAGCGGTGCGTCGGCCGCCTCGGAGACCAGCACACCGGAGAACGGCAGGCAGGCGACCGTACCGATCAGACAGCTGTATGCAGTGATCTGCAGGGCCGAGCCGTGCCGCAGCGCGGGCTTCTGGGTGACCACCCCGGCCGCGTACGCCACTGCCGCCAGCAGGCAGAGCGCCACCCCGAGCACCGATGAACCCCCGTCCCCCGACATGGAGATACCGACCACGACGGCACCGGAGAACGACACGGCCATGCCCATCACCAGCCTGCGCGGCAGCCCCTCGCCGAGCAGCCGGGCACCGAGCAGCGCGATCAGGATCGGGCCGATGTTCACGACCATGGCGGCCGTGCCCGCGTCGACCTGCTGCTCCCCCCAGTTGAGCACCACCATGTAGAGCCCGAACCAGAGCAGCCCGGACGCGATGATGCCCGGCCAGGCACCCCTGGACGGCAGCCCCTCGCGGCGTATGAGAAGGATCGCGCCGAGCATCAGCGAGCCTGCGAGCAGCCGGCCGAGGGCGAGTGCCCCGGGGGAGTACGCGTCGCCCGCGCTGCGGATGGAGACAAAGGCGGAGGCCCACAGGATCACGCTCGTGCACGCTGCGGCAATCGCCCGCCAGTCACGGCTTTCGGGCAGGCCGGCCGTCGCCGAGGAGGCCGGTACGGGTGTCGTCGTCATGGGCCGACTGTAAGCGGGGAACGGTTCGGTCCTCACCGAATTGTTTCCGGCTCGATCCCGAGGAGTTCGTGCAGCGCCCGCTCCCCGTCCGCGGTCGCCTTCACGGCCCGCCCGGAGCCGATCCGTACGCACCACCCGGTGTCCAGGGCGTGCCTGCACAGCGCGGCGCCCGCGGTCCCCGCCAGGTGCGGCCGGCGCTCCGTCCAGTCCAGGCAGCCGCGTACGAGCGGACGCCGGGTCCCGGTGTCCAGCCCGATACCCAGCGCCCCGAACCAGCCCAGGCCCGCGTCGGTGAGTGCGAAGCCGGTGTCCTGGCGCAGCAGTTCCCGTACGGTCATCGCGTCCGCGATGGCGATGCCGATCCGGCCGGCGAGATGGTCGTAGCAGGTGCGTCCGCGGGCCAGCGCGCTGCTGGTGCTCGCCGCCCGCAGCGTTCGCGGCCGTTCCCTGTCGCCGTTCGCGGCCTGCGCGGCGAGGTCCTCGACGAGTTGGGCGATGCGTTCGTCGGCGAGCCGCACATAGCGGTGGCGGCCCTGCCGCTCCTCGGTGAAGAGCCCGCCGGCGACGAGCTTCCCCAGGTGTTCGCTGGCGGTCGACGGTGCGACCGAGGCGTACCGCGCCAGTTCACCCGCGGTCCAGGCACGCCCGTCGAGCAGAGCCAGACAGAACGAGGCGCGGGTCTCGTCGGCGAGGAGCGCGGCCAGGGCGGCGAGGCGGGGCGCGGCGGGGTCGTGGGGTGCCATGAACCCAGCATGGGTCAGGAACGCTTCGGCGTGGGCCGAACCGTGGCCGCGGGCGCCCGCTGCTCGTACTGCAGGGCGAGACCGTCGAGGATCGCCCGCAGCCCGGTCTCGAAAGCGCCCTCGTCGACCTTCTGGCGGCGGTCGGCCAGCAGATGGGCCTGGCCGAGGTGCGGGTAGTCGGCGGGGTCGTACACCGTCTCGTCGTCCAGGAAACCGCGTGCGAACGAGCCCAGCGCCGAGCCCGTGACGAAGTACCGCATCAGTGCGCCGATGTACGTGGCCTGGGCCGGCGGCCAGCCCGCGCGGACCATGCCGCCGAAGGCCGCGTCGGCGACCCGCAGCCCGGCCGGACGTCGGCCGGGGCCCTGGGCCAGCACCGGGACGATGTGCGGGTGCGCGGCGAGCGCCGCACGGTAGGAGACCGCCCAGTCGTGCAGGGCGGTGCGCCAGTCGCGGCAGTCGTCCTCGTCGAACATCGACAGGTCGACCTGAGCGGAGACGGAGTCCGCGACCGCGTCCAGGATCTCGTCCTTGTTGCGGAAGTGGTTGTAGAGAGAAGGCCCGCTGACCCCGAGTTCGGCCGCGAGCCGACGGGTGGAGACGGCTTCGAGTCCCTCGGAGTCCACCAGGGCGCCCGCCGCCTCGACGATGCGGTCTCGGCTGAGGAGGGGCTTGCGCGGTCGGGCCATGCCGCACATAGTAGGGCCTGCGAACTAAAAACTAGCAGTGTTAATTAAAAGCGGGAGTACCGCAGGATGGTCCTGGGGCTCAGCGAGGAGCTGTGCGCTGACGGGAGTCTCCGCCTTCTGTGCCGTTCCGCTCGAACGGGCGACTGGGTACGGGACTGAGTACGCGGACGGATGTGGCGGGCGCCGCGGCGGCCGAAGCTGTCCCCATGAATGAGACGACATCGGTCAAGCAGCAGAGCACCGCGGCCTTCTACGGTCAGGCCGTCGCATCTTTCGGGGTGGCGATGGGCGCGGTGACCCTCGGCATCTACTTCCTCGACGCGAACGTCTGGGTGCGGGGCTTCCTCGCCATCGGTGTCCTGTACCTCGTCACGTCCTGCTTCACCCTCGCCAAGGTCATCCGCGACCGCCAGGAGGCGGGGCAGATCATCAGCCGGGTCGACCAGGCCCGGCTGGAGAAGATCCTCGCGGAGCACGACCCCTTCCAGAAGCTCTGACGATCTCATCAGCTCTGACGATCTCATCCGCGCCCTAAGCGCTTGCTCAGGTTCGGGTATGGTGTTCATCCTGCTGAACGGAAGGGGTCGGTGACGATGAGCACGGCGGAGGAGACCGGCGGCGAGAGCTCGCCGTGGGGCGAGGTGACGCCCGAGGCGGCCAGGCGGCTCCTCGTCGCGGCCGTCGACGCCTTCGCCGAGCGCGGGTACCACGCGACCACCACCCGTGACATCGCGGGCCGCGCCGGGATGAGTCCTGCCGCGCTCTACATCCACTACAAGACGAAGGAAGAGCTGCTCCATCGGATCAGCCGGATCGGTCACGACCGCGCCCTGTTGCTCCTGGAGACGGCCGCCGACAGTGGCGGCACGGCGTCCGAGCGGCTCGCGGACGCCGTACGGTCCTTCGTTCGCTGGCATGCCGAGCGGCACACCACCGCCCGCGTGGTCCAGTACGAACTCGACGCCCTGAGCGAGGAACACCGCACCGAGATCGTCGCCCTGCGCAGGAAGAGCGATGCGGTGATCCGCCGGATCATCAGCGAGGGCGTGCAGGCGGGGGAGTTCGATGTCCCCGACATCCCGGGGACCACGCTCGCCGTGCTCTCGCTCTGCATCGACGTGGCGCGCTGGTTCAGCGCGCAGGGGAGCCGTACGCCGGACAAGGTCGGCGATCTCTACGCCGACCTTGTCCTGCGCATGGTCGCGGCCCAGCGCTCACGGCCTGCCCAAGGATAGGGCTGCCCTGTCATCCCGGGCGGATCGGAGCGCGACGCGTCGGATCGGTGCATCGCGAGGCGGAGGGGCGTCCCCGTGCCGGGTGTATTCGGGCGTTCCGGCAGCGCGGCGAGGTGCCGCAGCTGTCCTTGTGCGCCTGCCGGGGATGGCGCCGCAGGGCATCTCAGAAGTAGTAGCGCGACACCGACTCGGCGACGCAGACCGGCTTGTCGCCGCCCTCGCGCTCGACCGTGACGGCCGCGGTGACCTGGACGCCGCCGCCCGCCTCCTCGACATCCTTGAGGACGGCCGTCGCGCGCAGCCGGGAGCCCACCGGCACGGTGGACGGGAAACGGACCTTATTGGTCCCGTAGTTGATGCCCATCTTCATGCCCTCGACCCGCATGACCTGCGGCACCAGCGCCGGGAGCAGTGAGAGCGTCAGATAGCCGTGCGCGATCGTCGTGCCGAACGGGCCGGCCGCGGCCCGCTCCGGGTCGACATGGATCCACTGGTGATCCCCGGTCGCCTCGGCGAACAGGTCGATCCTCTTCTGGTCGATCTCCAGCCACTCGCTGTGACCCAGTTGCTCGCCCACCCCGTCGCGCAGCTCCTGCGCGGACGTGAAGATCCTCGGCTCTGACATGTCCCTGGTCCTGCCTTCCCGCTCTCGACCGTCCATCGTCATCCGTAGTCTGTCTAAGCGCTTGCTCAGCATGGTTGGGTGGGTGCGCTCCTGTCAACGACGGACCGGCGCGGCGGCGGGCACGTAGGGTTGGAGGGGTGCCCCAGATCCCACAGACACTCCATGAACTCACGGTCGGCCAGCTCTCCGCGCGCAGCGGCGCCGCCGTTTCGGCCCTGCACTTCTATGAGGCGAAGGGTCTGATCAGCAGCCGCCGCACCAGCGGCAACCAGCGGCGCTACAGCAGGGACGCACTGCGCAGGGTCGCCTTCGTCCGTGCGGCGCAGCGGGTCGGCATACCGCTGGCCACGATCCGGGATGCGCTGGCCGAACTTCCCGAGGAGCGCACCCCGAACCGCGACGACTGGGCGCGGCTGTCCGAGGCGTGGCGCTCCGAACTGGACGAACGGATCAAGCAGCTGGGACGGCTGCGCGACCATCTGACCGACTGCATCGGCTGCGGCTGTCTGTCGTTGGAGACGTGTGTGCTCTCCAACCCGAACGACATCTCCGGCGACACGATCAGCGGTTCGCGCCTGATGCCGGAGCGCCGCTCGGCGGCCTGTTCATAGGAAGCGTCCGCGGGGCCGGGGGTGCGCCGCCGTTGCGTCGCCACCGGCCCCTTCATGCCGCCGATGCCAGGTCCCCCGGTCGGGACCGCCGCGCTCTCGCCAGTGCACCCGATGTCAGTACGGGCCGTGGGACCACGATTCCGCAGCCCGTGCAGACCGGGCCCGACCATGGCTCGCAGCCCAGGTCCTGACGCCAGGCGATCCCGGTTTCCGCGCACACCGGGCACGCCGTGCCGGGCTGCGCCTCCAGGGCCGAGACCAGCCGGCTCAGCACCTCGGGGAGCGGCGCGGCCGGGTGGGCCGCCGGATCCGCGCAGAGTGCCACCCCGTTCCCGCCCCAGATGTGCCGGTGCCAGTCGTCCAGGGCGGCCGGCCGGCGCAGCCCCTCGCGCTTCTCCCGCTTGCGGCGCTCGGCGAACCCGGCCTCGTACCGGAGCCAGACGGCCCGCGCCGCCTCCAGCTCCTCCAGTGCGCGCACCAGTCGCACGGGGTTGGGGGACCGGTCCTCCGGCTCCATCGTGTGCCGGGTGCACAAGTGGTCCCAGGTCGCCCGGTGACCGTAGGGGGCGAACCTCTCCAGGCACTTGCGCAGCGAGTACCGCCGCAGCGCCAGGTCGCCCCGCGGATCGCGGACCTGTCTCGCAAGACTCCGGAAACCGGCCATCGCACTGCCACCTCCGTCGCTCGTACTTCGGCGTCAAGGTATGGACGTACGAGTGGCCGTTTCGGCTCCATCGAAAGGCGATTCGCGTCCATTGGTTGAGATACCCCACTTCGGGCGGTACCTGGACACGACGTTGAGCGGCGGCATGTGGCGATTCCGCGGGACCGGTCCACCGGGCGGGCCCGCACTCCCGGGCCCGCCCGGCTCACCTCACCGGTACTGCAGGTACTCCTTCCGCACCGCCCGGAACGCGGCAAGATCTGCTTCCCACGCCCCGACCACCTCATCCGTGTCCGCCCCCGCATCGATCATCGTGCGGACCCGCGTATTGCCGGTGAGCTTGTCGATCCAGTTGTCCGGGCGCCAGGCGAACCCGCTCCACGTCCGCTTCGCCGTCACCAGCAGCGCGATCCCCGTGCGCACCGGATCGAACATCTCCCGGTCCTGGACATGCAGCTGTACCCCGCCGACCGTCTTCCCCTGGAACTTGGAGAACGTCGGGGCGAAGTACGCCTCGCGGAAAGCGACTCCGGGCAGGTCGAGGGCGTTCGCGGCCGCCGCCCACCGGTGGTCGATCCCCTCCGCGCCGAGGAGTTCGAACGGCCGGGTCGTCCCCCGCCCCTCGGACAGGTTCGTACCCTCGAACAGGCAGGTGCCCGAGTACACCAGCGCCGTGTCGGGCGTCGGCATGTTGGGGCTCGGCGGCACCCACGGCAGACCGGTGCCGTCGAAGAAGTCCGCGCGCCGCCATCCCGACATCTTCACGATGTCCAGTTCGACCGGCCGCGCGGCCAGGAACTCCGAGTTGAAGAGCAGCGCCAGCTCGGTGACCGTCATGCCATGGGCCTGCGCGATCTCCCGGCGCCCCACGAAGGTCGAGAACGCCGGTTCGAGGACCGGCCCCAGCGCGGCCCGCCCGGTCACCGGGTTCGGCCGGTCCAGGACGACGAACCGCTTGCCCGCGAGCGCCGCCGCCTCCATGCAGTCGTAGAGCGTCCAGATGTACGTGTAGAAGCGCGCGCCCGCGTCCTGGATGTCGAAGACGACGGTGTCCACGCCGGATGCGGTGAAGACATCGGCGAGCGGCTTTCCGCTCTTCAGATACGTGTCGTAGACGGGGAGTCCGGTTGCCGGGTCGTCGTACCGCCCCTCCGAGCCGCCCGCCTGCGCCGTGCCGCGGAAGCCGTGCTCGGGGCCGAAGACCGCGACCAGGTTCACACGCTCGTCCGGGTGCATCACATCGACGATGTGGCGCACGTCGGACGTGATTCCCGTCGGGTTGGTGACGATCCCGACCTTCTGTCCCTTCAGCAGCGCATAGCCGTCTGCCGCCAGCCGGTCGAAGCCGGTACGGACCCGATTGCGTCCGGAGCCCTGCCCCGTGCCGGGGAGGGGGCCTGCGGCCGCGCTCCCGGTTCCGGCAGCCGTCGCCGCAAGGGCTCCCACTGCACCACCGGCGGCAAGCAAACCACGTCTGGACAGGCTCATTCGGCTACCTCCATGATCGCTCCGACTGTCATGGTCACGCACGCTAGCGCGCACATAGGGCCGCATGGAATGAGGCGGACGAGAGCGGTGTGACAGGAGTGGCGACAAGCTGCCGGCCGGACCCTTCCCCGAGGACATACCGACTGGTTAGTCTGCGGAGGTATTCGGCTGAGAGAGGCGGAACCCGATGAGTACGGTGCAGGGCGCGGGCGTAGTGGTCACGGGGGCCGGGGGCGGCATCGGTGCCGCTCTGGCCCGCAGATTCGCCGCTGAAGGCGCCAGGGTCGTCGTCAACGACCTCGACGGGAGCCGCATCAAGGCGCTCGCCGAGCAGATCGGAGGCGCCGCCGTCGCCGGAGACGCCTCGCAGATCGTGGACGCCGCCCGGGACGCGCTGGACGGCACCGTCGACATCTACTGCGCCAACGCCGGTCTCGCCTCGCCCGGTGACGTCTTCGCCGACGAGGAGGTCTGGGCCGCGGCCTGGGACGTCAATGTGATGGCCCATGTCCGTGCGGCCAGGGTGCTGCTCCCGGACTGGCTGGAGCGCGGCAGCGGCCGGTTCGTCACCACCGCGTCCGCCGCCGGACTGCTGACGATGATCGGTGCCGCGCCGTACAGCGTCACCAAGCACGGCGCAGTCGCCTTCGCCGAATGGCTCTCGCTGACCTACCGCCACCGGGGCATCAAGGTTCATGCGATCTGCCCGCAGGGCGTGCGTACGGACATGCTCACCGCCGCCGGTTCGGCCGGCGAGCTGGTTCTCGCCCCCAGCGCCATCGAGCCGGAGGATGTCGCCGACGCCCTCTTCGACGCCATGGCGGAGGACCGCTTTCTCGTCCTGCCGCATCCCGAGGTCGCCGGGTACTACCGGGCCCGCACCAAGGACACCGACCACTGGCTCAGCAATATGAACCACCTCCAGCAGAAGTGGGAGGAGACCGGCGCATGACAGCGGGCGGACGTGCCGGGCGGCGCGACGGGGCAAAGCCTGCCGAGAGGGGCACCGGATCCTGACCGAACTTCCCAGGATGGCAAGTGGGAAGATCCTCAGGCGGGAAATGCGTTCCCGGCAGTAGAACGTGTGCGACTTCATTACGGAAAGGCAGGTGGCGGCCATGGCCAGAACGACGGACGGGAACGACGCCCCCGTCCCTCAGCGGCTGCTGGCCGCCGCCACCCGGCTCTTCGCCGAGCAGGGCTACGACCGGACGTCGGTCCAGGAGATCGTCGAGGCGGCAGGCGTCACGAAGGGCGCCCTCTACCACTACTTCGGCTCCAAGGAGGATCTCCTCCAGGAGGTCTACTCCCGGGTGCTGCGACTCCAGCAGGAACGCCTCGACGCGTTCGCGGACGCGGAGGCGCCGGTCGAGCAGCGGTTGCGGGACGCGGCGGCGGACGTGGTCGTCACGACGATCGAGAACCTCGACGACGCGGCGATCTTCTTCCGCTCGATGCACCATCTGAGCCCGGAGAAGAACAAGCAGGTACGGGCGGAGCGGCGCCGCTACCACGAGCGGTTCCGGGCGCTGGTGGAGGAGGGGCAGCGGAGCGGGGTGTTCTCCACGGCGACGCCGGCGGATCTTGTGGTGGACTACCACTTCGGATCGGTGCACCACCTGTCGACGTGGTACCGCCCGGACGGTCCGCTGAGCCAGCAGGAGGTCGCGGACCACTTGGCGGATCTGCTGCTGCGCGCGCTGCGCCCCTGACGCCGGATCAGAGGCGAGGGAGCGGCAGCCGCCCGGCCGGCTCCGGGTTCCCGGGTGCGGTCCGACTCCATCCACGGGCCGGACGGGCAGATGCTCGGCCCGTCCGGCTCCGGAGGACATGGTGCGGCCGCGGCCCGCGCCGCCCCGCTACACGTACCGCTTGATCTCGCGCCGCGCCAGCGACCGCTGATGCACCTCGTCCGGTCCGTCCGCCAGCCGCAGCGTCCGCGCCCCCGCCCACAGTTCCGCCAGCGGGAAGTCCTGGCTCACACCGCCCGCGCCGTGCAACTGCACCGCCTGGTCGAGGATGTCGACCACCGCACGCGGGGTGGCGATCTTGATGGCCTGGATCTCCGTGTGCGCCCCCCGGTTGCCCACCGTGTCCATCAGCCATGCCGTCTTCAGCACCAGCAGCCGCAGCTGTTCCACCGTGACCCGCGCGTCCGCGATCCAGTTCTGCACGACGCCCTGCTGCGCGAGCGGCTTGCCGAAGGCCGTACGGGACACCGCCCGCCTGCACATCAGCTCGATGGCCCGCTCGGCCATTCCGATCAGCCGCATGCAGTGGTGGATCCGGCCCGGACCCAGGCGCGCCTGGGCGATGCCGAAGCCGCCGCCCTCTTCGCCGATCAGGTTCGTCGCGGGCACCCGCACATCGGTGAACACGACCTCCGCGTGACCGCCGTGGTAATGGTCCTCGTACCCGTACACCTGCATGGCGCGCCGCACTTCGACGCCGGGCGTGTCGCGCGGGACGAGGATCATCGACTGCTGGCGGCGGATGTCGGCGCCGTCCGGGTCCGTCTTGCCCATCACGATGAAGATCCGGCAGTCCGGATTCATCGCCCCGGAGATGTACCACTTGCGGCCGTTGATCACGTAGTCTCCGCCACCCTCGGCTTCCCCCGAGCGGGAGGTGCCCCCTTCATCGCGCGTGATCCGCGTCTCGATGTTGGTCGCGTCCGATGAGGCCACCTCGGGCTCCGTCATGGCGAAGGCCGACCGGATCTCCCCGGCGAGCAGCGGCTCCAGCCACTGCTTCTTCTGCTCGTCCGTGGCGAACTGCAGCAGCACCTCCATGTTGCCCGTGTCCGGCGCCGCGCAGTTGAGCGCGGTCGGAGCCAACTGCGGGGAACGGCCGGTGATTTCGGCGAGCGGTGCGTACTGGAGGTTGGTCAGCCCGGCACCGTGCTCCGCGTCCGGCAGGAAGAGGTTCCACAGACCCTGCCTGCGCGCCTCGGCCTTGAGGTCCTCGACGATCTGCGGGGTGTCCCACGGGGAGGCGAGCAGTGCCCGCTGCTCGTGCGCGATCGTCTCGGCCGGGTACACGTGCTCGTCCATGAAGGTGAGCAGCTTGGTGCGCAGCTCTTCCGTACGGGCGTCGAATGCGAAGTCCATGGGGTGATCAGCCTTCCTGGAGGGTCGTGAGGCCGTGCTCGATGAAGACGGGGACGAGATCGCCGATGCGGTCGAAGCCGGCGCCGACGGTCTGACCGAGGGTGTGGCGGTAGTGGATGCCCTCCAGGATCACGGCGAGCTTGAACCACGCGAACGCCGTGTACCAGGAGACGGCGGAGGTGTCCCGGCCGGAGCGGGCCGCGTAGCGCTCGATCAGTTCGGCGGGCGTGGGGTGGCCGGCCGCTCCGCTGGTGGTCGATACTGGGGACGTGGGCAGACCCAGGTCGGAGCTGTACATGACCAGCAGACCGAGGTCGGTCAGCGGGTCGCCGAGCGTCGACATCTCCCAGTCGAGGACGGCCTTGATCCGGTCGTCGGAGCCGATCAGTACGTTGTCCAGGCGGTAGTCGCCGTGGATGACGGTGGGCGCGGGGGAGACGGGCAGTTCGCGCCCGAGCGCGGCGTGCAGCTCGTCGATACCGGGCAGTTCGCGGTTGCGGGAGGCGTCGAGCTGCTTGCCCCAGCGGCGCAGCTGCCGGTCGAGGAACCCCTCGGGGCGCCCGAAGTCGCCGAGCCCCACCGGCTCCGGGGCCACGGAGTGCAGTTCCACCAGCGTGTCGACCAGGCCCAGGACGACTTCGCGGGTGCGCTCGGCACCGAGCGGGGCGAGCTGCTCGGCGGTGCGGTACGGGGTCCCTTCGACGTACTCCATGACGTAGAAGGGCGATCCGATGACGGAGTCGTCCTCGCAGAGCAGCAGCGGCCCGGGCACCGGCACGGCCGTCGGATGCAGCGCGCTGATGACACGGTGCTCACGCTTCATGTCGTGCGCGGTGGCGAGGACATGGCCGAGCGGAGGCCGGCGGACGACCCAGTGGCCCGTACCGTCCGTGACGATGTACGTCAGGTTGGAGCGGCCGCCCTCGACGAGCCGGGCTTCGAGCGGTTCGTTCACCAGACCCGGCCGCTCGCGGTCGAGATGTCCGCGGAGCCGGTCCAGGTCGAGACCTGGCAGATGGACTGAGCTCATCGTGCGCACCTCCGGGGTGAAAAGACGTCGGTGCTCATGATGCCGACCAGTCGGTATGTCGTCCAGTGAACCCCCGGAATCCGGTGCGTGGACTCCGTGCCGAGTGGGTCGGAACCCGGACGCTATTCGCATCCCTGAACAGGGTTCACGTAGGAATACGGCGCTGTCGATCGACCAAGACCGACCGGCATATGGAGGGAGAGAAGGTGCGGCCCGCTGCCGTCAACCCGGTCGACTGGAAGGCAAGCGAGGGCCACCTCCGGTCCGGACCGGAGGCCGTTCGTCCGCTGGAGCAGGCCGCCGACGGCCAGGGGTTCGACGAGGAGGAACGCACCCGCGGAAAGATCGTCGTCACCGCCCCCCGGGACAACTGACCGGCGCACTCCTCAGAAGATCACCGCCACGGCGAACACCGCGAGCGCGATCGTGCACGCGGCCGCCGTCAGGGCGCTGCGCGGTGCCAGTGGCTGCGGCCGCGCGGTCCCCATCTTCAGCACCCGCCGGTGCGCCACCCGCAGGAACGCAAGCCAGGCCAGTGCGCTCAGCGACACGGCGACGATCCCGGCCGGGGTCGCACCCCCGTGCAGCGCCGCCTTGCCCGCCAGCAGTGCCACCACCGTGCAGGACAAGGTGGTGCGCCGCCACGCCAGCCGGGTCCGCTCGGGCTGCAGTCCGGGGTCCCGCTCCTCGGCGGTCATCGGCCCTCCCAGCCGAAGAGGACCACCACCACCATCGCGACGGCGACGACGGCGACAGCGATGCTGAGCAGCGTCGGGAACCGGGAGACCGGCAGGTCCTCGCCGCGCCGCATCGCCCGCTCGCACTGCACCCAGTGGTTGACCGCCCGCAGGGAACAGAACACGCCGGCGGCGAGCAGTGCGAGCGCCAGCCCCACCCTGACCCCCCAGGCCAGTCCCGGCAGGAACTGGTCGACGGCGAAACCGCCGCCGATGAGCGCAAGAGCCGTCCGGATCCAGGCGAGGAAGGTGCGCTCGTTGGCGAGTGAGAAACGGTAGTCGGGGGTATCGCCTTCTTCACGGATCCGCAGCGGCGTAAACCACAGCTTCACACCTTGTACGAACTCTTTCACGCCCGAACCTTATCGATCACTGTGTCGCCGGCTGTCCGCCGGAGCGTGGCCTGCCCGGTACTCCCGCAGTCGGCGGTACGTCTCCAGACCGTCCGGCACCCACTCCCAGTCGCCGAGCCGCTCCGCCAGTTCGCCATCGGTGAGGAAGGTGTGCCAGGCGACCTCCTCCACCTGCGGGTTCACCGGAAGCTCGCACCGCACCTGGTAGACGTACGACCACCAGGTGTGCTTTCCGCCGGTGTAGAGGAACTTGAAGAGCGGTTCGGGACGGGGGAGCCCGGAGACCCCGAGCTCCTCCTCGGCCTCCCGCAGCGCCGCCTCGTCGTACGACTCGCCGGCGCCGACCACCCCACCGACGAACATGTCGTAGTGCGAGGGAAAGACCAGCTTGGTCGCGGTCCTGCGGTGCACGAAGAGACGGCCTTCGGCGTCCCGGGCCTCGATGAAGACGCAGCGATGGCGCAGGCCCCGCGCGGTCGCCTCACCGCGCGAGGCCTGCCCCACGACCTCGTCGTTCTCGTCGACGATGTCCAGGATCTCGTCAGCAGCAGTCATGCCGCCCATCCAACCTCAGGCCCCGGCCGCCCGTCAGTACGACTGGAGGCTGCGCCTGCGGTGATGGTGGCCGCGCCCCTCCGGCATCGCCGGATGCAGCCCCAGCAGCATGATCCCGACGACGATCGCCGTCAGACCCGTCGCCTGCCAGGCCAGCGCGGCCGCGTCGGTGCGCAGCTGGTCGCCGAGGAACCCGACCCCGCAGGCGATCCCGGCCAGCGGCTGGGCGGCGGTCAGCGCGGGCAGCGACGTCCGCAGCGGCCCCGTCTCGAAGGCGCTCTGCACCAGGATCAGACCCGTCACGCCCAGCACCACCACCGCGTACGGCTGCCAGCCCGTCACCAGTGCCGTCCACCCCCCGTCCGACAGCCGCTGTCCGCTCACCCGGGTCAGCGCGTCCTGGAGGCCGTACAGCAGCCCGGCCGCCACTGCGAGCAGAGCGGGGGCAGCTCCGTGCTGCGAGCGCTTCGCGAACGTGGTCAGCGCCATGGCTATGCCCACGACCACACCGATCACCAGCCAGTGCCGCAGCTCGTTCGTGACCACCTCGCCACCCTGCGGCCGGCCTCCCAGCAGGAAAGCGGTGACCCCGCCGGCCAGCAGCCAGAGCCCCGCCCAGCCCTGCCGGCCCAGCCGCTGCCCGGTGCGATGGCGCGACAGAGCCATCGCGAAGAGCAGATTGGTCGCCAGCAGCGGCTCGACGACGGACACCTCGCCCTTGCCCAGCGCCAGTGCCCCCAGCGCCATGCCGCAGACCATCAGTCCGATCCCGGCCAGCCAGCTCGGCACCCGCATCAGGTCGAGCAGCAGCCGGGGGGAGAGGAAGTCGCTCCTCGGGGCGTGCTCGGCAGCGGCCTGCTGCAGGACGAAGCCGAATCCCAGACAGCAGGCAGCGCTCACGGCAAGTACGAGGACCAGCACCGACCCGCTTCCCTTCCTCAAGTCCGGCCAGGGGAGGGTGATTTGTTTCGACGATAGCGCCTCGGTGGCAGGGGCGCGGCCGGAGCGCCGCCGACCGGGCGGTTGACGCCGCACCGGCCGGTGCCCAAGATCTGACGCACGAGTAACTTCCGGTTCGCTCCGGCCCGCCCCGACAAGGATGGAACCCATGGCGTACGACGCTGATGTGATCGTGATCGGGGCAGGACTCGCGGGTCTCGTGGCCACCGCCGAGCTCGTCGACGCGGGCCGCACGGTGATCCTGCTCGACCAGGAGCCCGAGCAGTCGATCGGCGGTCAGGCGCACTGGTCCTTCGGCGGTCTCTTCCTCGTCGACTCCCCCGAGCAGCGCCGCATGCGGATCAAGGACAGCCAGGAGTTGGCCCTTCAGGACTGGCTCGGCACGGCGGGGTTCGACCGCAAGGAGGACCACTGGCCACGGAAGTGGGCCGAGGCGTACGTCGATTTCGCGGCCGGGGAGAAGCGGTCCTGGCTGCACGCCCAGGGGCTGCGGATCTTCCCCGTTGTCGGCTGGGCCGAACGCGGCGGTTACGGCGCGACCGGCCACGGCAACTCGGTACCCCGTTTCCACATCACCTGGGGCACCGGCCCCGGCGTCGTCGCTCCGTTCGAACGCCGGGTCCGCGAGGGCGTCACCAGGGGGCTTGTCCGGCTGAGGTTCCGCCACCGGGTCACCGGTCTCGGCCGCACCGCGGGCGCTGTCGACACCGTGACCGGCGAAGTCCTCGAACCGAGCGGCGCCGAGCGCGGTACGGCGAGCAGCCGCGAGGCGACCGGCACCTTCGAGCTGAAGGCACAGGCGGTGATCGTCACCTCCGGCGGCATCGGCGGCAACCATGACCTCGTCCGCGCCCAGTGGCCCGAGCGGCTCGGCACCCCGCCCGCGAAGATGCTCTCCGGGGTGCCCGCCCATGTCGACGGGCTGATGCTCGGGATCACCGAGGAGGCGGGCGCCCACCACATCAACCGCGACCGGATGTGGCACTACACCGAGGGCATCGAGAACTGGAACCCGATCTGGGCCAAGCACGCCATCCGGATCCTGCCGGGCCCCTCCTCGCTCTGGCTGGACGCCCGCGGCAAGCGGCTGCCGGTCCCGCTTTTCCCCGGCTTCGACACGCTCGGCACCCTCGAGCACATCATGAAGTCCGGCCACGACTACACCTGGTTCGTTCTCGACCAGAAGATCATCGGGAAGGAGTTCGCGCTCTCCGGCTCCGAGCAGAACCCCGACCTGACCGGGAAGTCGGTCCGTGACGTGATCGGCCGGGCGCGCGCCGACGTGCCGGGCCCGGTCAAGGCGTTCATGGACAATGGCGTGGACTTTGTCGTCGAGAAGGACCTCGACGCGCTGGTCCGCGGCATGAACGCGCTCACCGGCGAGCAGCTGATCGACGCGGACGCACTGCGCCGCGAGATCACCGCCCGGGACCGCGAGATCGCCAACCCGTTCACCAAGGATCTCCAGATCACGGCGGTCCGCGGGGCCCGCGCCTATCTGGGCGACAGGCTGATCCGTACGGCGGCACCGCACCGCATCCTCGACCCGAAGGCCGGCCCGCTGATCGCCGTGCGGCTGAACATTCTCACCCGCAAGTCGCTCGGCGGACTGGAGACGGACCTCTCGTCGCGGGTGCTGACCGAGGACGGCACGCCGCTCGCCGGTGTGTACGCGGCGGGGGAGGCGGCCGGATTCGGCGGCGGAGGGGTGCACGGCTACCGCTCGCTCGAAGGGACGTTCCTCGGCGGCTGCATCTTCTCCGGGCGGGTGGCGGGCCGCGCCGCGGCAGAGGCGGTCGGCGCCTGAGGGGTGTCCGCATCCGGCCGGATCGGGGAGCGACTGGTGTCGACGTGGTGCGTGCAGCCGCATGGCGGAGGAGGGAGCGAGGCATGGTGAACGTCTCAGGTGCCCCGGCACCTCCCGACGGAGCGGGTGGAAAGTCTGGGTTCCGGGCCAACCAAGCTGAGAATGGGCGTAGTTGATCGATTCGACTCTTGACGTGGAGCCCCGCAT
The DNA here is from genome assembly GCF_048270745.1 of Streptomyces sp. NPDC056231. NCBI lineage: Bacteria > Bacillati > Actinomycetota > Actinomycetes > Kitasatosporales > Streptomycetaceae > Streptomyces > Streptomyces sp. NPDC056231. The sequence continues at coordinate 124,148 of NZ_JBLVKW010000014.1, forward strand.
ACCGCTTTGCTGTGGCGCGTCCGAATCTGCACCCACCTCGTACGTGTTTGCGCCAGGCCCGTACCGTGCTCGTACTCGTGCCGTAAAGGAAGCCAGCGGTGTCGCCGCCCCCGCCTCACCTGGGCCGCTCCCGAAGACGGGGCGGGCGCTCCGGCCATCCCTTCGACGGGGCTCTCGACGACACCGAACTCATCGACGTAAGAGGACAGTTCACCCAGGGGCGGTGGACCAGGGCCCGATCCCTGCTGGTCGCAACCGGCCATGACTGGGACCGCCGTGGCCACCGCGTCGTCTCTCTCGCCGAGACCCCGTCCGCCGCCGGATGGGCCCAGGACTGGCTGCTCGCCGAACCCGAGAGCGCCGATGCCGCGACCCTGCTGGCCTTGGCCACCGTGGTCCGCGCCCTGCACGGCAAGGACACCCCCGAAGCGGCCCGCGAGGCCTGTCTGCGTGCCGCCGGGCTGGCCCCCGACGATCCCACGCCGTGGCTGGGCCAGCTGATGCTGGCCCGTGGCCACGGCGCCCAGGAGGAGGCGGGGAAGCACTTCGACGAAGTGCGCCTGCGCCACCCCGAGCACCACCACGCGCACCATCTGATGACGGCCCTGCTCGCCGAGAACCATTCCGACAGCGGCCAGGACCCGCTGCACGAGGTGTACGACTTCGCCGCCTGGGCCGCCGAACGGGCCCCCGCCGACTCGCCGCTCGCCGTCCTCCCGGTCGTCGCGCACGCCGAGCGTTACCGCGTCCTGGTCGCCGCAGGCAGCGAGTCCGACGACCCGGTGGGCTGCGGGCACTGGTCCGGGCGGCGGGCCCGGCAGGTGATGAAGGCCGCCTTCGACTGGTGGCTGGAGTGGGAGCGTGAGGACCATCCGCGCAACCGTGCCGACCTCAACTTCCTGGCCCACGCAAAGGTGTGCGAGGGCCGGTCCGCGGAGGCCGCCGCCCTCTTCCAGCGCATCGGCCACCATGCCACGCCGGCACCCTGGTCGTACTCCGGCCGGGACCCGTACCGGACCTTCCTCGCGGCACGCGGCGCCGCACTCGGAATCCCGTGACCGCCCACCGCCGCGGCCGCGCCACCCCCCTTTGTGCACCTCCCCGCATTTCTCCTCAACGAAGGGACCACCCCCGCCATGTCGACGGGCAGTTCAAGAACGAGCGAGACCGGCACCACCGCGGTGACGAGCGGCACGGGCGGTATCAGCACCTACAAGGGTGAGGAGCGGGCCCTGCGGGCGGACCGGCTCGGCACTCCGGGACTGCTTCTCTCGGTCCTCGCCGCCAGCGCCCCTCTGATGGTCGTCGCCGGGGTGATGCCCACCGTCTTCGGCGTGATGGGCATCGTCGGCCAGCCGCTGCTGTACGTCATCCTCGGCATCGTCCTGATGCTGTTCAGCGTCGGTTACGCGGAGATGAGCCGGCACGTCCACAACGCCGGTGCCTTCTACGCGTACATCGCCCGAGGGCTCGGCCCGACCGCGGGCGCCGGTGCGTCACTTGTCGCACTGGTCGCGTACAGCGCCATGCAGGTCGGTATCTACGGCATCCTCGGCTTCGAGGTCTCCGGCCTGTTCTCCACCTATCTGGAGATCGAACTCGCCTGGTGGATTCCGGCAGTTGTCGCCGTTGTGATCGTCGGTGTGCTCGGCTGGCTGAAGATCGACCTCAACGCCAAGGTCCTCGGCGTCCTGCTGGTCGTCGAGTGCGCCCTCGTCGTGATCTTCGACATCGCCGCCGTCTCCAAGCCGGGACCGGAGGGTCTGTCGCTGCACGCCTTCAACCCGGACACCCTCACCGGCGCCGGACTCGGCACCGCGCTCTGCTTCTGCATCGCCGCGTTCGTCGGGTTCGAACAGGCGCCGGTGTACGCAGAGGAGACCAGCCGCCCGCAGATCGTCGTCTCCCGGGTGATGTTCCTCGCCGTCGGTTACGCCGCCCTGTTCCTCGCGATCGGCTCCTGGGCGCTGACTGTCGCCGCGGGCCCCGGCTTCATCGCCGACACCTCGCTGAAGGAGGGCCCCGGGATGCTGTTCGGTCTCACCGAGGACCGGCTCGGCACCACCTTCACCGACGTGCTGCACGTCCTCTTCGTCACCGGCATGTTCGCGGCGCTGCTCAGCTTCCACAACGTCGTCGCCCGGTACGCGTTCGCGATGGGCCGGGAGAACCTGCTGCCCGCGGCGTTCGGCCGGACCAACAAGTCCAGCGGCGCCCCGGCCACCGGCTCGCTGCTCCAGTCCGTCGTCTCCCTGGTCATCGTGCTGGCCTTTGCGTTCACGGACGACAAGCCGGTCGGCGACCCGACCGCCCCGGTGCTGCACCTGTTCACCTGGATGGGCAACGTCGGCGCGCTCGGCGTCATCGTGCTGATGGCCGCCGCCTCCTTCGCCGTGATCGCCTTCTTCGTCAAGCGCGGCGCCGGCCGGGCGCAGTTGTGGCGGCTGGTCGCCTCCGGTCTGGCCGGTGCGGCGCTGGTGGCCATTGCCGTCTTCACGGTCCGGGACTTCGACGTACTCGTCGGATCCGGTCCAGGCTCGGTGCTCAACTGGCTGCTGCCCGGAGTCGTCGTCGCCGCGCTCGTCATCGGCCTGGTGTACGGGGTGGTGCTGCGCTCGACGAAGCCGGCGGTGCACGCCAGGATCGGCCTGGGCAACGAGGCGTTCCAGTTGGAGAAGGCGGCGGAAAGCGGCGCGGTCCACCACTGAGAGCCTGTCGGGTGACCTCCGACCGGGCGGCCACGCCCTGGCACGCACGCTTCCCGCGTTGTCGTCAGTCACCAACTCCCCCATAGCCTTGAAGGCATGGGGGAACCCCCTTCGCGTTGACTCCCTCCTCCGCCTTGGAATCGCACGCACCAGACCGCGTCCGCTATCCGATCAGAGGTCACCCGACAGGCTCTGAGGCCCGTCGCCCTGCGGAGGTGTGACGACACCCGCGGCCCTGGTGACATGCGGCCGCGGGTGCTCGAACGGGCGGGTGAACCGTCGCCCTCCCGATGCCGCAGGCGCACCCGGAGGCACGCCGTGGTAAGCGCGCCGGGTCGGTCGAGCGGCATCGGGCTCGGGCCGGACACCCGCTGTGGGGGAATCCGCCGAGAGGCCGGAAGGACGGTCCGGCGAGTCGCCGGGCGACTCGCCGGACCTGCCCTAGAGGACCAGCGACAGCAGCAGGATGAAGGCGAGCGAGACCACGGAGATGATGGTCTCCATCACCGACCAGGTCTTCACCGTCTGGCCGACGCTCATCCCGAAGTACTCCTTCACCAGCCAGAAACCGGCGTCGTTGACGTGGCTGAAGAAGAGCGATCCCGCACCGACGGCGAGGACCAGCAGCGCAGCGTGCGACGTCGACATGTCGGCGGCGAGCGGGGCGACCAGACCGGCCGCCGAGATCGTGGCCACGGTCGCCGAGCCGGTCGCGAGCCGGATCGCGACGGCGATCAGCCAGCCCAGCAGCAGCGCCGGGATCGACCAGTCCTTGGAGAAGTCCAGGATCATCTGGCCCACACCGGCATCGATGAGGGTCTGCTTGAAGCCACCGCCCGCACCGACGATCAGCAGCACGCCCGCGATCGGAGCGAGGGACTTCTCGACGGTGACGGAGAGCCGGCCCTTGCTGAATCCGGCTGCCCGGCCCAGCGTGAACATTCCGACTATGACGGCCGCGAGGAGCGCGATCAGCGGCGAGCCGATCACATCGGTGACCCGCTGGACGTGGTTGTCCGGGTTGTCCACGACGATGTCGACGAGGGCCTTGGCCAGCATCAGCACGACGGGCAGCAGGATGGTCGCCAGCGTGGCGCCGAAGCTGGGGCGACGCTCCAGGTCCTCCGACGGACGCTGCGGGATCATCTTCTCGGGCGCCTTGATGTCCACCCAGCGCGCGGCGTAACGGGAGAAGACGGGGCCGGCGATGATCACGGTCGGGATGGCGACCAGGACACCGAGCGCCAGCGTGACACCGAGGTTGGCGCCGAGGGCGTCGATCGCCACCAACGGGCCGGGGTGCGGGGGGATCAGCCCGTGCATCACGGAGAGACCGGCCAGCGCCGGGATACCGATCCGCATCAGGGAGTAGTTGCCGCGCTTGGCGACAAGCAGCACGACCGGGATCAGCAGCACGATGCCGACCTCGAAGAAGAGCGGCAGGCCGATGATCGAGGCGATGAGGACCATCGCCCACGGCATGGCGCGCCCGCCCGCCTTCGCGAGAATCGTGTCGACGATCTGGTCGGCGCCGCCGGAGTCGGCGAGCAGCTTGCCCAGGATGGCGCCGAGCGCGATCAGGACACCGACGCCTGCGACGGTCGAGCCGAGACCGGTGGTGAAGCTGGCGATCGTCTTGGCTGGCGCGGCGCCGGCGAAGGAGCCGAGGGCCAGCGAGCCGATGGTCAGCGCGAGGAACGCGTGCAACTTGAACTTGGTGATCAGCAGAACGATGACGGCGATGCCGGCCAGGACGGCAATGCCCAACTGTGCGTTGCCTGCCGAAGTGATCGGTTCGACGGCGTCCGCTGCCAACATCTCGACGCTGAGACTGGTCACGGTGGGGATCCTTAGTCTTCGAGCCGGCGCAGCGCGGCGACGGCTCGCTGGGTGATTTCTTCGGGGGTGCCGGACACATCGACGGAGACACCGGCCTCGTCCTCCTGCAGCGGCTGCAGGGTGGCGAACTGCGAGTCGAGCAGCGCGGTCGGCATGAAGTGGCCCTTGCGGTCCGCCATGCGCTCCTGGATGAGGGCCCGGTCGCCGGTCAGGTGGAGGAAGACGGCACCGGGGGCCTCGGCGCGCAGCCGGTCGCGGTAGACCCGCTTGAGCGCCGAGCTGCTGACGACGCCGCCGAGCCCGGCCCGGTCGTGAGCCCACTGCCCGATCGCATCGAGCCAGGGCCACCGGTCGGAGTCGTCCAGTGGGGTGCCGGCCGACATCTTGGCGATGTTCGCCGCGGGATGGAAGTCGTCGCCCTCGGCGTACGGAACGCCGAGTTCGGCGGCGAGCAGGGGGCCGATCGTGGTCTTGCCGGTCCCTGCCACGCCCATCACCACGACTACGTGGGGGGTGCTCATTGGTGGTGCCTCGCTGTCTCCGTCGATGTCGTCCTCGACACCGGTCCGTCGCGCTACTGAAACCTATACGTACGACTTATTCAAGATTCTGTGACGTAAAAGTCGTACTTTTTGTTCGAGGAGGGTGCCCCGTAGGCTTTGCTCATGACCACACAGGGCCCCGGGCTGCATACACACGTGCTGGACACCCTGGGTCTGGAGATCGCCGCGGGGGAATGTCCGCCGGGCCGGGTGCTGCGCACCGACGAGCTGGCCCAGCGCTTCGACGTCTCGCGCACGGTGGTCCGCGAGGTGATCCGGGTCCTCGAATCCATGCACCTGGTCGAGTCCCGGCGCCGGGTCGGCGTGACCGTACAGCCGACCGAGGCGTGGAACGTCTACGATCCGCAGGTCATCCGGTGGCGACTGGCCGGCACCGACCGGCCGCGCCAGCTGCGCTCCTTGACCGTCCTGCGCTCGGCGATCGAACCGGTCGCGGCCGGGCTCGCCGCCCGGCACGCCACGCCGGAGCAGTGCGCCGCCCTCACCGAGTGCGCACTCGGCATGGTCGCGACCTCACGCGGCCAGCAGCTGGAGGGATACCTGGAGCACGACATCGCGTTCCACCGGATCGTGCTCAACGCCTCCGGCAACGAGATGTTCGCGCGGCTCGGGGACGTCGTCGCGGAGGTGCTGGCGGGACGCACCCATCACCAGGTGATGTTCGAGGATCCGGACCCGGCGGCGGTCACGCTCCACGTACGGCTCGCGGAAGCGGTGCGGGAGGGCGACGTCGCGGAGGCGGAGCGGCTGACGAAGGAGATCGCGGTGGGCGCCCTGCACGAACTGGACGTGCTCGCCCCCTGAGACCGCGGGCACGCGCCGTTCGGGGACCCGCCCCGGAGCCGCGGGCCGGGGCCCGGACGCGTCGGTCAGTGCCCGGACTTCACATGCTGCAGCCGGCCGGCGGCTGACGCGAGCACCATCTCCAGCGCCGCCGTATACCCGCTCCGGCTCATCTCCGCCACCAGGACCGGGGCGATCGCCGCGATGTTCGGATGCTCGGCGGCCGGCAGTCGTGCGTACGTCTCCTGCCAGGCCTCGACCTCCAGTGTGCGGGCCCGTTCCGACAGCACCAGCGTCGACGCGTCCATGGCGGCGAACGACAGCGTCAGGTCCACGAACACGTGGTAGATCCGCGCCGCCTCCCCGTCCGGGAATCCCGCCCCGCGCAGGAGCCCGAGGATGGCCTCCACGGCCTGGATCTCATGCGTACGGCCGGTGACCCGCGCACACGTCAGCATCGCCGCCTGTGGATGCGCCAGGCAGTTGGCGTGCATGCGAAGCCCCAGGTCGCGCAGGTCGGCCCGCCAGTCCCCGGTGGCCCGCCAGTCGCGCAGGGTGTGGCCGATCAGCTCGTCGGCCACCGCCAGCAGCAGCTCGTCCGTGTCCCGGAAGTACCGGTAGACCGCACTCGGGTCGCAGCCCAGCGCCGCGCCCAGCCGGCGCACGGTGAGCGCCGCCGCCCCGTGCTCGCCGATCAGCCGCAGCGCCGTCTCGATGATCAGCTGCTCCGACAGCACCGTGCCCTGTTTGGTGGGACGCCTGCGGCGCCGTGCGCTCTCCGGCACCACCCGCTCGCTCGCGCTCATGCGGGCACCTTATGACAACGGTGTTGACGCGCGAAACCCCCGAGGCGTTCGATGTTCCGCCAGCGGGGCCGAAAAGCGCCCCTCGGCGAAGGAGTCACCTTGACGGTCTCACCCACCCCCTACGGCAGCGACCCACCAGCCGCCTCGACCCTCAAGAAGAGCCTCGGCGTCGTCGACGGAATCGCCATCGCCGCCTCCTCCACCGCCGCGACCACCAGCATCGGCATCGGCCTGGGCGTCACCGCCGGCGCCGTCGGCCTGCACCTGCCGATCATCATGCTGCTGGGGTTCCTGCCCATCCTCGGCATTGCGGGCGCCTACTCCCGGCTCAATCGGGTCGAGCCCAACATGGGCAGCGGCTATGTCTGGGTCGGCCGCTCACTGAGCCCCTGGCTCGGCTTCCTCGTCGGCTGGATCGGCATCGTCTCCACGGTCGTCTTCCTCTCGTACACCACGACCGTCACCGGCTCCGCACTGCTCCAACTCGCAAGCGAGGGCGGGCTGCACCGGCTCGCCGGGCTCCGCCTCGACCCGGGCTCCACCGCCCAGTCGACCGTCCTCGGCATCGTCGTCCTCATCGCCGTCACCGTCACCGCGATCATCGGCACCAGGTCCGCTGCCAACCTGCAGAAGTACCTCCTCGTCTTCGAGTACGCCGTGCTGCTCGGGTTCTGCGGATACGGACTGGCCGTCGGATCGCACCCGTTCAGCCTGGACTGGATCAACCCGTTCACCATCCCCTCCGGACAGCAGCTCGCCCAGGGGCTTCTTCTCTCGGTCTTCTGCTACTGGGGGTTCGAGTCGTCGTTCAGTGTCAACGAGGAGGTCCGCGACCCGCAGGATGCCTCCAGGGCCGGACTCATCACTCTGGTCACCATGCTTGGCCTCTTCCTCCTCGGCTCCTTCGCCTTCCAGCGTGTCCTCTCGCTGGACGAGCTGACCGGACACGGTGCCCAGGGACTCACCTACTTCGGCGACCGGCTCGCCGCCCAGCCGCTCGCCGCACTCCCGTTGATCGCCCTCACCTTCTCCGCCATCGCCTCGCTCCAGTCCGGCGTGATTCCCACGGTGCGCGGCATGTTCGCGATGAGCCGGGACCGCACCCTCGGACCGGTCTGGACCAAGGTCAGCCCGCGGTACGGCACGCCGGTGGCCGGAACCATCGCGATCGGCTGCATCGCCGCCGCCGTCGCCGTCCTGTCCCTGGTCATTCCGAAGGTCGGCGACCTCATCCTGGCCTCCGTCAACGCGATCGGTGTCGTCGTCTCGCTGTACTACGCGCTCACCGCACTGGCTGCTGCCGCGCGCTTCCGCGGGGCGCTGCGCGAGAGCTGGACCGAGGCCCTGCGGGCCGTGGTGATCCCGGTGCTCAGTGCCGTCGCGCTGCTCGGCCTCGGCGGCTACCTCTGCTGGACCTTCTACACCTCCGCCGACCACTTCGAGATCAACCCGGACAACGGCTGGTTCATGCTGTTCTGCCCGGCGGTCATGCTGCTGACCGGTGTGGGTGCGGCGGCCTGGGCCAAGTGGGTAAGGAAGTCCCCATACTTCACCACCGGCCGCTCCCTCGCGGCCACCGAACCGGCAGTCGTCGAACCGGCAGTCGTCGAAATGGCCTGACCCCCGTACTCCTGCCACTCTCGCGCCCCGCACGGCCCTCACCGAAACGGAACAACCCATGCACCACGCCCCCGCCGATCTCGTCCTCACCGGCGGCCCGGTCCTCACCATGGACGCCGCGCGCAGCCGCGCCACCACCGTCGCCGTCACCGGCGACCGCATCACCGCCGTCGGCCACGACGAGGTGCGCGAACTGATCGGCCCCGGAACCGAAGTCGTCGACCTCGCCGGCCGGCTGCTCGTCCCCGGCTTCCAGGACGCGCACGTCCACCCCGTCTCGGCCGGTCTCGAGCTCGCCCAGTGCAACCTCACCGACACCCGTACGGCGACGGACACGCTCGCCGCCGTGCGGGCGTACGCCGACAGCCACCCCGACCAGGAGTGGATCACCGGCGGCGGCTGGTCCATGGAGGCCTTCGACGGCGGCAGCCCGACCAGGGACCAGCTCGACACCGTCGTACCCGACCGGCCCGTCTTCCTGGTCAACCGCGACCACCACGGCGCCTGGGCCAACACCCGCGCCCTGACGCTCGCCGGCGTCACCCGGGACACCCCGGACCCCGCCGACGGCCGCATCGAGCGCGACGACCGGGGCGAGCCCACCGGACTCCTCCAGGAGGGCGCCATGGACCTGGTTGCCCGCCACACCCCGCACTCCACCCCTGCCGACCGGCTCGCCGGCCTGCTCCGTGCCCAGCGCCTGCTCCACTCGTACGGGATCACCGCGTGGCAGGACGCCATCGTCGGTGCCTACGGTTCGATGGACGACGTGTCCGACGCCTATCTGACCGCCGCCCGGGACGGCTCGCTCACTGCCCGGGTCGTCGGCGCCCTGTGGTGGGACCGCGAACGCGGCGCCGAGCAGATCCCCGAACTCGTCGCCAGGCGGAAGGAGCTGACCTTCGGACGGTTCCGCGCCGGTTCGGTGAAGATCATGCAGGACGGGGTCGCCGAAACCGGCACCGCCGCCCTGCTCACCCCGTACCTCGACGCCTGCGGCTGCGCCACCGCCAACAGCGGCACCAGCTTCGTCGACCCCGTCGAACTGCGCCGGTATGTAACCGAACTGGACGCACTCGGCTTCCAGACGCACTTCCACGCCCTCGGCGACCGCGCCGTGCGCGAGGCACTCGACGCCGTCGAGGCCGCCCGTGCCGCCAACGGCCGTACCGACACCCGCCCCCACCTCGCCCACCTCCAGATCGTCCACCCCGACGACATCGCCCGGTTCCGGGAGCTCGGCGCCACCGCCAACATCCAGCCGCTCTGGGCCGCCCACGAACCGCAGATGGACGAGCTGACCATCCCCTTCCTGGGCGATGAACGGGCCGCGCTGCAGTATCCGTTCGGCGCACTGCTCCGCTCCGGCGCGACCGTCGCGGCCGGCAGCGACTGGCCGGTCAGCAGTGCCGACCCGCTGCACGGCATCCACACCGCGGTCAACCGGATCGCACCGGACGGCGAGGGGCCGGTCTTCCTGCCGGGGGAGCGCATCGGACTCACGGCCGCCATCGCCGCGTACACAGCAGGTTCGGCCTATGTGAACCACCTGGACGACACCGGCTCGCTGCGTGCCGGGACCCTCGCCGACATGGTGGTCCTCGACCGCGACCCGTACGCGGGCCCGCCCGAGGAGATCGGCGCCACCCGCGTCCTCCAGACGTACGTCGGAGGGCGCCGGGTCCACGACACGGAGGCCTGACCCGCCGGGAGGCGGCCCCCGGAGCCTCCGCCGGGGGCCGCCTCCCGCGCACCACCGTGCCGCCGCTGCCGGGACACCCACGACCGCGTACGGTTGTTCGTGTTCGATCTTCGAATATCGGTCGAACATCAGAAAAGCCGGGACCGTCACGACAAGGGAGACCACGGTATGGCGCAGCAGGTGCAAGGGGTCATCGCACCGGGAAAGAACGAGCCGGTACGGGTCGAGACGATCGTGATCCCGGACCCCGGTCCCGGTGAGGCCGTGGTGAAGATCCAGACGTGTGGCGTCTGCCACACCGACCTGCACTACAAGCAGGGCGGCATCAACGACGACTTCCCGTTCCTGCTCGGCCACGAGGCCGCGGGCATCGTGGAGTCCGTCGGCGAGGGGGTCACGGACGTCGAGCCCGGCGACTTCGTCGTCCTCAACTGGCGTGCGGTCTGCGGGCAGTGCCGGGCGTGTCGGCGCGGCCGCCCCTGGTACTGCTTCAACACGCACAACGCCAAGCAGAAGATGACGCTGCTGGACGGCACCGAGCTGTCGCCCGCGCTCGGCATCGGAGCGTTCGCGGAGAAGACCCTGGTCGCCGCGGGCCAGTGCACCAAGGTCGACCCCGAGGTCTCCCCGGCCGCCGCCGGGCTGCTCGGCTGCGGCGTCATGGCGGGCATCGGGGCCGCGATCAACACCGGCGAGGTCGGCCGTGGCGACTCGGTCGCCGTCATCGGCTGCGGCGGCGTCGGCGACGCGGCCGTCATGGGCGCCCGGCTGGCCGGCGCCGCGAGGATCATCGCGGTGGACATCGACGACCGCAAGCTGGAGACGGCGAAGAAGATGGGTGCCACGCACACCGTCAACTCCCGTACCGCCGACCCGGTCGAGGCGATCCGCGCCCTGACCGGTGGCAACGGCGCCGATGTCGTCATCGAGGCCGTCGGCCGCCCGGAGACGTACAAGCAGGCGTTCTACGCCCGCGACCTCGCCGGCACGGTCGTCCTGGTCGGCGTCCCAACCCCGGAGATGCAGCTCGAACTGCCGCTGCTCGACGTGTTCGGCCGCGGCGGCTCACTCAAGTCGTCCTGGTACGGCGACTGCCTGCCCTCGCGCGACTTCCCGATGCTCATCGACCTGCACCAGCAGGGCCGGATCGACCTCGGTGCGTTCGTCACGGAGACCATCGGGCTCGGCGAGGTCGAGCAGGCATTCACCCGGATGCACGAGGGCGACGTGCTGCGCTCGGTGGTGGTGTTCTGATGACGGCCCGCATCGACCACCTCGTCACCTCCGGCACCTTCGCCCTCGACGGCGGCGAGTGGGACGTCGACAACAACGTCTGGATCATCGGCGACGACACCGAGGCGATCGTCATCGACGCCGCCCATGATCCGGTCGCCATCGAGGACGCGCTCGGCGGCCGCACGCTGCGCGCCATCGTCTGCACGCACGCCCACAACGACCACATCGACGCGGCCCCGGCCCTCGCCGACGCCACGGGTGCGCCGATCCTGCTGCACCCCGACGACCTGCCGCTGTGGAAGCAGACCCACCCGGACCGCACGCCCGACGCCGAACTGGCTGAGGGCCAGGAGCTGCAGATCGCCGGGACCACACTCCAGGTCCTGCACACGCCCGGTCATGCCCCGGGCGCGGTCTGCCTGTACGCCCCCGCGCTGTCCACCGTCTTCACCGGGGACACGCTCTTCCAGGGCGGGCCCGGTGCCACCGGGCGGTCGTTCTCGCACTTCCCGACGATCGTCGCGTCGATCAGGGACCGGCTGCTCGCACTGCCGGCGGACACCACCGTCCGTACCGGACACGGCGACTCCACCACGATCGGCGCCGAGGCGCCGCACCTCGACGAGTGGATCGCCCGCGGTCACTGACAGCAGGGGATCACCGGTCCGGCCACGCGGAGAGCCGCAGCCCGCTCTCGAAGCGGCGCGGCACGCCCGTGACCGGATCGGTGAATTCCAGCACCCGGGCAAGGAGCTGCAGCGGACGCGTCCAGTCGTCCGCCGCCCCCTCCGGTTCGACCACCGGATAGACCGGATCATGGACGAGCGGCAGGCCCAGACTGTTCATATGAACCCGGAGCTGGTGAGTGCGCCCGGTGGCGGGCAGCAACCGGTAGCGGCCCAGCCCCGCCCGGTGCTCCAGCAGCTCGATCCAGCTCTCGCTGTTCGCCTCGCCCGGCTCCTCCCGGGCCGCGATCCCCCCGCGCTCCTTGACGATGCGGCTGCGTACGGTGCGCGGGAAGGTCTGCGCCGGGTCGTACGGTGCCACCGCCTCGTACTCCTTGCGCACCCGCTTGTCGCGGAACAGCGTCTGGTACGCGCCCCGGTCCTCGGGCCGTACGACGAAGAGCACCAGGCCCGCCGTCAGCCGGTCCAGCCGGTGCGCGGGCTGCAACGACGGCAGATCCAGTTCACGGCGGAGCCGGGCCACCGCTGTCTCGGTGATGTGCCGGCCGCGCGGTGTCGTGGCGAGGAAGTGCGGCTTGTCGGCGACGACGAGATGCGCGTCGCGATACACGACACCGACGGGGAACGGCACCGGTTCCTCGGGCGCGAAGTCCCGGTGGAACCAGAGATAACGGCCCGCCGTGTACGGCTCGTCAGGCGCCACGGGCCCCTGTACCGAGACGAACCTGCCCTCGGCGAGCATGGCGTCCACCCGGTCCGCCCCGATCGCACCGCCGAACCGCGCCAGCAGATGGTCACGGACCGTCGCCCACTCCCCGCCCGGATCCTCAGGGAGCCGTACCCGCACCGGGTCGATCCCGTCCCGCTGCGGCAGGGGCGCCGACGGAGGCTTCGCCCGGCCCCTCATCGCGAGGTCCCGGCCGGTGCGTCGGCGCCCGGGGCGCGGCAGCTGCTGACGGTGCTCGTGGTCATGATGCCGGTCATCCTGTCACAGCGTCGGCGCAGCTCACCGACGGTGTCGGACCGCACGCCCCGGAGCGCGGAGCGACCGAGTGCGCCGCGCCGGTCCGCGACAGCCTGCGCGCCCAACACCTCGTCCCCGCAGACGTGTTGCACCGGCCGGCACCGGTTCCCGGTCCGGCGGCCACCGGACCGGGAAGGAGCCGTACCTCACCCCACGGGTGAGAACACGAACGAGAACTCCGTCTCGGTCGCGTCGAGCCGGTACTCCGGCAGCACCCCAGGCCCGCACGACTGCGACCCGATGCCCTGCAGCGCGTGATCCAGGTGGACCCAGACGGTCTCCCCGGGCACCAGATCCGGCCCGTGCCCCGCGGCGTCCAGTTGCTCGCTCGTCCACCGCCGTGCGGAGAACCAGAACGGCGCGCCGCTCTCGGCGCGCACCCCGGCACCGTCGTCGTCCGTCAGCTCCGCCCAGCGGACATCGGCCCGGGCGCCGTTCTCCTGCGGCCGGACGTACGGGGTCTGCATCGCGTCGACGGACATCTCCCACCGCCCGAGCATCGAGGCGGCCCGGGTGTCCGGGTACGCCTCGCCGGGCCCGCCGCCGAACCACCGCGCCCTGCCGTACGCGGCAGGCAGCCCGAACCGGATCCCGAGCCGGGGCAGCGGCACCAGCCACTCGCCCTCGGGCGTCACGGACACGGTGAGTCCGAGCCGTTCCCCGTCGGCGGTCCACCGGTACTCCGTACGCAGCCCCGTATCCACCCCGGCAGGCGCCACCCGTGTCCGCACAGTCAGCGAGTCCTCGCCCACCTCCACGGCGTCGATCCGGTGACGCATCCGGTGCAGCCCCAACTCCCGCCACCGCAGCCCGTACCGCTCGTCCGGCTGCCAGGCCGCACCGTTGTCGTTGTCGGTGGGCGCCCGCCACACATCGAGCCGCGGCGCCTCCACCGGTACCTCCCCGAGCCGGACCAACGCCCCGGTCGCCGCGTCGAAGACGCCGCACCCGAGGATGATCACCCCGTCAGCCGCCTCCGGTCGCGAGCCCACCGCGGTCGCAGCCGGCACCACCGCCCCGACCGCCTGCTGCCCCCAGGCCACCACATGCCCGCGTCCGGCCCACGCGGCGTCCTCGGCGAGCACCGCCCGCACGGTCCACACGCCCTCGCCGCCCTCCGGGAGTGCCACCTCGGCGTGGGCTCCGGGCGCCAGGCCGGGCACGGTGAGCGGGCCCGATGCGCGCAGCTCCCCGTCCACTTCGTGCGACCAGACGAACTCCAGGTGGCCGAGGTCCGCGAAGTCGTACCCATTGACGATCCGGACGGTTCCCGCGGACGCCCCGGCCTCGATCCGTACCGGCTCGATGACCTTCTTGTACTCGATCAGCCCGGGGGAGGGCGTGCGGTCCGGGAAGATGAGTCCGTCGCAGACGAAGTTGCCGTCGTGCAACTCCTCGCCGAAGTCCCCGCCGTAGGCGAAGCCGTGCTCGGGGTGGGCGAATCCGTGGTCGATCCACTCCCAGACGAACCCGCCCTGGCAGCGCTCGTACTGCTCGAAGAGCCGCTGGTACTCACTCAGTCCACCGGGGCCGTTGCCCATTGCGTGCCCGTACTCGCACATGATGAACGGCATCGCGCGCCGCCGGGTGTCCAGCGCCGGGTCGCCCCACGGGTCCTCGGCCCGCTTCCCGATCAACTCGACCTCGGCGTGGGTCGGATACATCCGCGAGTACAGGTCGACGTCCTTGCAGGAGAGATCGCCCTCGTAGTGCACCAGCCGGTCCGGATCGCGGTCCTTGACCCACTCGGCCATCGCCGTGAGCCCGCGCCCCGACCCGCACTCGTTGCCGAGCGACCAGATGATCACCGAGGGGTGGTTCTTGTCGCGCTCCACCATGCGTGCGGCCCGGTCGAGCAGTGCCGGGGTCCACTGTTCGTCGTCGACCGGGTTGTTGCGCCACTCCAGGTCGACAAAGCCATGTGTCTCCAGATCGCACTCGTCGATCACCCAGAGTCCGAGCTCGTCGCAGAGATCCAGGAACGCCGGGTGCGGCGGGTAGTGGCTGGTCCGTACGGCATTGATGTTGTGCCGCTTCATCAGCACCAGATCGCGCCGCATCGTGTCCGCGTCCACGGTCCGCCCGGTCGTGGGGTGGAACTCGTGCCGGTTCACCCCGCGGAAGAGCAGCCGCCGGCCGTTGACCTTGATGAGCCCGTCCTCGACGGCGACGGTACGGAATCCGATCCGCAGCGGTATCCGCTCACCGGCCGTCACCAGCTCGCCGTCGTAGAGCCGGGGCGTCTCGGCGGTCCACGGCTCGACCGGCACGGTCACCGCCTCGCCCGTTGCGATATCGACCCCCAGCCCGGGCACCAGGACCCGCCCCTCGGCGCCGTCGCACTCCACTCGCAGCGTCCCGGTCCCGGCGCGGTGGTCGTAGCCGGCGTGCACGAAGAAGTCCCGGGGCGCGCCGTCCGGCCGGTGCAGCAGCGTGACGTCCCGGAAGATCCCCGGCAGCCACCACTGGTCCTGGTCCTCCAGATAGCTCCCGGACGACCACTGGTGCACCCGCACGGCCAGTACGTTCCCCTCAGCCCGCACGACCCCGCCGACCGCGAACTCGTGCGGCAGCCGGGACCCCTTGAAATCCCCCAGTTCCTCGCCGTTGAGCCAGACCCTGGCGGCGGACTCCACCCCGTCGAACCGCAGCACACACTCGCCGCCCTCCGGCCACCCGGCCGGCAGATCGAAGGCCAGCAGATGGTCCCCGGTCGGATTCTCGGTCGGCACGAGCGGCGGATCGACAGGGAAGGGGTAGATGACGTTGGTGTACGCGGGAGCTCCGCCGGCTCCCTGCAGCACCCAGTGCCCGGGCACCGCGACCGTTCCCCAGCCGGACGCGTCGAACCCGGACTGCGCGAACGAGGCGTCCTCGGCGGAAGCGGTCGGTGAGAGCCGGAACCGCCACTCCCCGTTCAACGACATCTGCCCGGCGTCCGACCCCGCGTACCACGACCGGGGCGGCAGCCCGCCTGATCCGGGGGACACGTCCATGTACCAAGGGAGGGGGTGCGTACGCGTACGGCTCATGATTCTCCTTAGACCGGTCGGCACATGGGGGCGGCGTCGCGGGGCCGGGTGCGCACATCTGCGGTGTTGTCGTCAGTCAGCAACGCTCCGCGTTGCCTCGCTCCTCCGCCTTGCAGCTGCACGTACCCAGCCCCGCTCCTTCTCCCACCCCCGTGTGCCGACCGGTCCAAGACCGACCGGCACATGGGGGGCGGCGTCGGCGCCGGATGAGCGCCGGCCACGCCACGCTCATGGCGGCAGGTGTCGCCGGGCGCGGTCAGCGCTCGCGTGCGGGGCCCCCGCGCCGGCTGTTGCTGCGCCGGATCGCCGGCTGGGCCTTCAGCCCGCCGGACGCATTCGGCCCATTGGCGCCGTGACCGGTTTGACGCGTTGATGCCCGGCCAACACAGTCGATATGTGCGACCCGACGTCCCCACCACGACCTGCGCCCGCGTACGCCCGGTCCGATCTTCGGCCGTCGGCAGACACTACGGGAAGGCAGTGACGGCCGAGAGCCGGGGCGAGGCGGGGGCCCTGCCGTCCCGCGCGCCCGATACCCCCGGCCTCGGGGAGCCGCGCGGACACGGGCATCGGGACGGGACCAACCACGCGGCTGGCAGCGATGGTCGTTGACCTCGTCGTCATCGGTACGGCCATCACGCTCGGGCCCCTGCACAACAGCGCCTTCATTCTGCTGCTGACCGCCGACAGAGGGGTACGCAGGGGGCTCGTGTTCATCCTGTCGTGGCTCGCCGGCCTCCTGATGGTGATCGCCGCCGTGATCCTGCTGACCGGCGGCACGCCCCCGGCGCGCCAGAGCGTTCCGTCGACTGCGGCGCTCGCGGGCAAGCTGGCCCTGGGCCTGGGGCTCGTCGCGTACGGCGAACGCAAGCGGCGCCGTCCACGCCGCCCCCGCCACGCACCCAAGTGGATGGAGAGACCGGATCGCGTGTCCGGATGGACGGCGGCCGGACTGGCGATCCTGTTGCAGCCCTGGGCCATGGTCGGTGCCGGAGCCGCCACGGCGGTGGACGCGAATTTCTCCTCGATCGCGACCACGCTGGCCCTGACGGGGTTCTGCGTCCTGGCCACCTCCAGCCTGCTGGCGATGGAGCTGTACACCACCTTCTCGCCCGTTGCGGCAGAGGCCAAGCTGCGGGGGCTGCGTGACTGGCTCGACACCCATCAGGACCAGGCGGTCGTGTCACTGTCTCTTCTGCTGGGGCTGTGGCTGGTCGCCGACAGCATCTACCAGCTCGTCAAGTGAGGACGGCAGCCCCGGACCGACCGCCATCACCGATGGGGACGGGAGCGCCGGCGCCGGGCGCCACACCAAAAAGCGGATGCGGGCCGAGGTGATCCTCGACCCGCATCCGCTCCATCTCCCGTGAAGGGAGACCTTCTGGTGTCCGAGGGGGGACTTGAACCCCCACGCCCGATAAAGGGCACTAGCACCTCAAGCTAGCGCGTCTGCCATTCCGCCACCCGGACTAGGTGTCTGTCTCGCGGGCCGTGCCCGTTCCGACGTGGAAAACAATAGCAAACATTCGGGGGTGCTCGATCACGCCCCTGGCCGCGTGAACGGCGCGTGACAGGGGACAGGCGCCCTTGGGCGTGCGGGCCGGACGCGGGAGGATGTGGGGGAGCACCAGGGCGAGAGTGGAAGGAAGCAGCGTGAGCAAGACGAACAAGGCCGGCGGCCCGTCCGGCGAGGACGAGGTCGTGGACCTCTGCCGTGAGCTGATCCGGATCGACACCAGCAACTACGGAGACCACTCCGGCCCGGGTGAGCGGGCGGCCGCCGAGTACGTCGCGGAGAAGCTCGCCGAGGTCGGGCTCGAACCGAAGATCTTCGAATCCCACAAGGGTCGCGCCTCGACCGTGGCCCGGATCGAGGGCGAGGACCCGTCCAGGCCCGCGCTGCTCATCCACGGGCACACCGACGTCGTCCCGGCCAACGCCCAGGACTGGACGCACCACCCGTTCTCGGGCGAGGTCGCGGACGGTTGTGTATGGGGACGCGGCGCCGTCGACATGAAGGACATGGACGCCATGACCCTCGCGGTCGTCCGTGACCGGATGCGCAGCGGCCGCAAGCCCCCGCGCGACATCGTGCTGGCCTTCCTCGCCGACGAGGAGGCCGGTGGTACGTACGGTGCGCGGTATCTCGTCGACAAGCACCCGGACCTCTTCGACGGCGTGACCGAGGCGATCGGCGAGGTCGGCGGCTTCTCCTTCACGGTCAACGAGAAGCTGCGGCTCTATCTGGTGGAGACGGCGGAGAAGGGCATCCACTGGATGCGGCTCACCGTGGACGGCACCGCCGGGCACGGCTCGATGACCAACGGCGACAACGCGATCACCGAGCTCTGCGAGGCGGTCGGGAGGCTCGGCCGGCACAAGTGGCCGGTCAGGGTCACCAAGACCGTACGGTCCTTCCTCGACGAACTGTCCGACGCGCTCGGCACCTCCCTCGACCCGGAGGACATGGACGCCACGCTCGCCAAGCTGGGCGGCATCGCCAAGATGATCGGCGCCACCCTCCGCAACTCCGCCGCCCCCACCATGCTCGGCGCCGGCTACAAGGTGAACGTGATCCCCGGCCAGGCCGTCGCCCATGTCGACGGCCGTTTCCTGCCCGGCTTCGAGGACGAGTTCCTGGCCGACCTGGACCGGATACTCGGCCCGCGGGTCAAGCGCGAGGACGTGCACAGCGACAAGGCGCTGGAGACCGGCTTCGACGGCTCCCTGGTGGACGCGATGCAGGTCGCGCTGAAGGCGGAGGACCCGATCGCCCGCGCCGTCCCGTACATGCTTTCCGGTGGCACGGATGCCAAGTCCTTCGCCGACCTCGGTATCCGCTGCTTCGGGTTCGCCCCGCTGAAGCTGCCGCCGGAGCTCGATTTCGCGGGCATGTTCCACGGTGTCGACGAGCGGGTACCGGTCGACGGCCTGCAGTTCGGTGCGCGGGTGCTCGACCGTTTCATCGATAACTGCTGAATTACCGCGCCCTGTTCCGCTGGTAATCGCCAGCGTGTACGTACGTGACCGGAACGAGTGAAAGGGGTCATCGCCTCGTAGCCCGGCTACTTATTCCTCGTTACAGGTGATGCGGTCCGCGGCTGGGACCGCATTGCCAACTAGGAGGAATAATGATCAAGAAGATCGTCGCCGCTGCGGCAGTCACCGGTGGTCTGGTCATCGCGGGTGCGGGTATGGCCGCCGCCGACTCGGGCGCCCAGGGTGCCGCGGCCGGCAGCCCCGGTGTGATCTCGGGCAACACCATCCAGGTTCCCGTGCACGTGCCGGTGAACCTGTGCGGCAACACGGTCTCCGTGATCGGGCTGCTGAACCCTGCCTTCAGCAACTACTGCGCCAACTCGTGACGTTGTGCGTCAACCCGTAACGGTTTGAGCCCGGTCGGCCCCGGAGCGCGCGCCATGCGCTCCGGGGCCGCTGGGTATTCCCCCTCCGCACGGTCACGTCCGGGGGTAATCCGGAAGGCAGAAGGCAGGGAACAACCTATGCGACAGGTCACGCGTAAAGGCCTGATGACCATGGCAGCAGCGGGCGGGGTGCTCGCGCTGAGTGGCGGATACGCACACGCCGACGCGGGAGCGGACGGCGACGCGTCGAATTCCCCTGGGTTACTGTCGGGGAATTCGGTGGAGATCCCGGTCGACGTCCCGGTCAATGTATGCGGTAACTCCGTGAGTGTTGTCGGACTGCTCAATCCGGCGGCCGGAAACGCTTGTGGAAACAGTTCGGGAAAGAGCTCGGGAAAGAGTGCCTCGGGGCGGCACGGCTCGGGTGCGCAACCATCGGGCCGCCACGCAGCGGCCGACCGCGGCATGGGCGACCTGACCCGCGAGTACCGCGCCGGAACGGGCAAGCACCGGGCCGGGGGCAACGGAAGCGTCAGCGGCGCCACGGCCGAGGGGTACGCGAACGGGTCGCCCGGCATCCTCTCGGGCAACACCATCCAGGTCCCCGTCGACGTAGCCGTGAATGCCTGCGGGAACAGTGTCACCATCGGTGGACTGCTCGGCTCCGCAACCGGCAGCACGTGCGAGAACGACCCCGTGAGTACGCCCCCGGTGGACGTTCCGGTCAGCCCGGTCACTCCGCTCACCCCCGAGAAGCCCGAAGTACCCGGACCGCGAGGCGTGCCGAACGCGCCCGAGCCCCAGCTCGCCCACACCGGAGCGGGCGGGTTCGACCTGCTGGTCCCAGCCGGCGCGGGTCTGCTGCTGGCGGGCGCGGGTACGGTGCTGTACCGCCGCTTCCGTATGGCCGCATAACAACGGACTGCGGCACCGGGACAGGCCGCACGAAGACGAGCGGGCCCCGCGGATGCGGGGCCCGCTCGTCTCACCAGGTGGCGCGTATCTGGCGGATGATCCGCCGACGCAGCCGCACCCTGCGGCTGCCGTCACGGCGCAGCGTCAATCGGTCCAACTCCCAGTGGCCGTACTCGGCATGGTCGGTCAGCAGGCGGGCGGTTTCCTTCCGGGAGACCCCGCGTGGTACGTACACATCGACAAATTCGTATTCCGGCATCGCATCTATTGTGCGGGCAGAGGCTGTCTACGGATAGCGTCTGCACTATGTCTGATGCTGCGCAGCCCACCGCTGCCGAGGTACGCGCCGCCGCCGATGCAGTCAAAGCCGCGCTCGACCATCACCTCGCGGCGGTCGAGCGCCGGTCCGGGGACGACGACCCCGCCGTCTATGAAGCGTTCAATGCACTCGCCGCCGCGGCCGAGGTCTACGACGAACTCCTCTACGACCGCTACGACGAGGTCACTCCCTTCGAGATCCCCGGCGCCGACGACTCCCTGCCGCCGTACAGCGGTCCCGAGGAGCCGAAGGCGCTCAGCGTGCTGATCCGCCGCGACTACGCGGTGGTGGAGCCTTCCCGGCTGCTCGCCCAGGCGCAGCGGATCGCCAACCCGGACCCGGACGGCCGCGTCAACGGGACCGGCGCCGTGGTCGGCGCCAGTGTCCATGCGGCGCTCGGCGTGCTCTTCGGTGAGTACGAACCGGACGAGATTGCCTCCCGGCACCAGGAGTTCGGTCTGGAGGAAGGCGACTCCACACTCTGGGTCGCCGCGGCGGAAGAGCTTCCCGAGCCGGGGGAGTGGCTCAGTGCCCCGTTCGACGAAGCCGACCCTCAACTGGTGGTGTGCCGCTTCGACGTCAGTTCCGTCTTTGACGAGGACGAACTCGACGAGGAGCTGGACGACCTGGCGGCCGGAAGCTCCTGACCGTGTGCTGTCGGTGACAGGAGCCGTCGCCGGTGCCCCGCTCCAGGGCACCGGCGGCGCACCGGACGCCGTGCAACTGCCCTTCCGGCAACGACGGCAGTTCGACGACAGAACCCAGGGGATGTCCTGTCAGGGATTTCGGGACAGCCCTCAGGCGGTGACCGTCTGCTGCGCCTCCAGCAGGGCGCGCAGCCGGGTCGTGTGGTTCTGGGACGGAGGCAGGGCCACCGCGCGCGGCAGCGCCTGATCCACCCCGTGCACCACGGAGAGATGCCGCTCGCCACGGCTGAACGCGGTGTACACCCAGGCCCGGCTCAGCCTCTGAGCCGCGTCACCGGGCAGCACGACCACGACGGCGGGCCAGCGCATCCCGGCCGCCTGGTGGGCGCTGAGGGCCCAGCCGTGGCGCACGGACGACTCCACCCGCTCCTGCGGCACGACGACCGGCGTGCCCGCACAGTCCAGATGCAGTCCCTCGGCGTCGGCCGAGACGACCGTCCCGGGCACGGTCCTGCCGGGCGTCGGGACGTGTACGACCCGGTCCCCCGGGTCGAAGCCGCCGAACCGGCCGGGACCGGGGTTGAGACGCTGCTTGAGCGCCGCGTTCAGCGCGCGGGTGCCTGCCGAGCCGCCGTGCCCGACGGTGATCACCTGGGTGTCGGCCGACGGGACGCCGATCGCACGCGGCACCGAGTCGGCGACCAGTTGCACGGTGCGGTGCACCGCCTCGCCGGCGTCCTGCACGGGGACGATCACCACCTCCTTGCCGGGGGCCGCCACCTGGTTCAGCTCGCCGATTCCGATCCCGGAGACCAGCTCGCCGATCGGACCGGGATCCGGCGTACGGGATACGACCTGCGGGCAGGCGCGAGCGGCCAGGACGTCCGCGAAGACCCGCCCCGCACCTGCCGAGCCCAGCACCCCCGGGTCGCCGCTGAGCACCAGCCGGGCGCCGTCGGGGAGGGACTCCACCAGAATCGCGGCGGTCTCCACGTCCAGCTGCGGGGCGTCCAGCACGACCAGCAGATCGACGGCGATCGCCCCGTCCGCGTCCCGGCCGGGGCCCTCCGCGCCGGAGAGCAGCCCGGCGAGGGTGACGGCCGCCGACGGCTCGTCGAGCGCTTCGGCCAGCCTCCGTCTGCCGTCCACGCTGTGGGTGGCGCCGAGGGCCCGCAAGCCGAGGGCGCGGGCCGCGACGATCAGCGCGGCGGGTTCCGCCCGCGCCGCGTCGCCGCCCGTGTGCGCGACCAGGCCACCGGCCGCGACCGCACGGATCAGCTCGGCCGCCGACGGGGAACCGGCGGCCGCGGCCGCCTCCGACCAGTCGGCGCCCTTCTCACAGGCGTTGACCAGCCGGGCCAGGCCGTCGGCGAGGCTCTCCTCGGCCAGCGCGTACCGCTCGAGACCGAGCAGCACCTGGGTCGGCTCCTGCCCGGCCCCGTCCGCCGCCTCGTCCCCGGGCTCGGCATCCGCGTCCGCTTCCTGGTCGTCCGGACCGTCCTGGAAGACCAGCACGACGCCCTCGGCGACGGCGTGCCGCACGGCCGCCTCCGGGTCGGTCACCGCACGCTCGGCGAGCGCGGCACGCACCGCCGACGTGTCCAGCGCGGTGTGGCCCTGCAGTGCGGCGCGCTCCAGCAGCCAGCCGACCAGCGCCGCTGTCCGCCGCTCGTCGTCCGGACCGCACGCGGCGCCCAGCAGGGCCCTTGCGAAGCCGTCCGCCTGTTCGGGCCGGACGGTGGGTACGGCCAGCAGCTGCCATGGGTCCGCGCGCAGCACGTCGGCCGCCTGCGCGCCGAGCGTCTCCGCCGCCGGCAGCGCCAGGGTCTGGGGTGCCCCGCCCTCCGCCAGGACGGCCGTCACCGCGGCCACGGCCTCCGGAGAGGCACCCTGCGGTGCGAACACCGGCTCGGGTTCCCGGGGGCGTACCGGCGCGGGAGCGGCGCGGCGCGGTGCCGGTGCGGGCGAGTCGAAGAACGCGGCGCCGGGCTTCTCGCCGCTCTCCACAGCCCGCACCGCCGCCAGCAGATCGGCGGCCTGCCCGCTCAGCTTGGCGCCCGCAGCGATCGGGCCCTGCTTCTCGGCCTTGCGCTTCTCGATCCGCTCCCGCAATTCCCGCTGGGCGGCCAGCTCGGCCTC
Organism: Streptomyces sp. NPDC056231; assembly: GCF_048270745.1. NCBI lineage: Bacteria > Bacillati > Actinomycetota > Actinomycetes > Kitasatosporales > Streptomycetaceae > Streptomyces > Streptomyces sp. NPDC056231. Next base: position 147,532 of record NZ_JBLVKW010000014.1, read on the forward strand.
GGCCTCCGAGAGCGCGGCGGCAGCGGGCGCCGCGCCGACCTCCGTCACGCCGACCGCATCCGTCTTGTCGGCTCCCTCCGGGGCAGCCGGCTCCGCTGTCCCGTCCGTCTCCTCCGCCTCGCTCGGGGCGGGTACGGCGGCAGCGGAGCCGACGACGTCGGTGTCGTCGTCGGCGGCCGAGGGGCCGGGGGATTCCCCCCGGGGAAGCGCAGTCACAGCGTGCTCCAGTCCTGGTCGGGATAGCGGTGCACGGGCGCCGACACATCGTCGAGCGCCTGGCAGATCTCGTCAGGAAGACTAAGCGCCTCCACTGACAATGCCTCCGTGAGCTGCCGCGCATTGCGCGCGCCGACGATCGGGGCCACCACTCCGGGACGGTCCCGCACCCAGGCGAGAGCCACCTGCAACGCCGTCGTGGCCAGCCCGTCGGCCGCCGTCGCCACCGCGTCCACGATGCGGCTCGCCGGGTCGTCGAGATACGGCTCGACGAACGGGGCCAGCAGTTCGGAGGCGCCGCGCGAGTCGGCCGGGGTGCCCGTGCGGTACTTGCCGGTCAGCACCCCGCGGCCCAGAGGCGAGGACGGCAACAGCCCCACGCCCAGATCGAGTGCGGCGGGCAGCACCTCGCGCTCCACCCCCCGCTGCAGCAGTGAGTACTCCATCTGCGTACTGGCCAGCCGGGTGCGCGCCCCGGGCGAGGCGAGCTGCCAGGTCGCCGCCTTGGCGAGCTGCCAGCCGCAGAAGTTCGACACCCCGACGTACCGTGCCCGCCCGGTGGACACCGCCAGCTCCAGCGTCTGAAGGGTCTCCTCCAGCGGAGTCACCGGGTCGAAGGCATGGAGCTGCCACAGGTCCACGTAGTCCGTACCGAGCCGTTCCAGCGAGGCGTCCAGTGCGGCCAGCAGATGACCACGCGAGCCGTCGAAGCGGCGGCACGGGTCGGCCACGCTGCCCGCCTTCGTCGCGATGACCAGATCGCGCCGCGGCACCAGACCCTCGACGAGCCGCCCCAGCAGATATTCGGCCTCCCCGCCGCCGTACACATCGGCCGTGTCGACCAGCGTGCCGCCCGCCTCCCAGAAGGCCTTCAGCTGTTCGGCGGCGTCGTGCTCGTCGGTGTCCCGGCCCCAGGTAAGGGTGCCGAGCCCGATCCGGGACACTCGAAGGCCGGTGCGGCCGAGATGCCTCTGCTCCATGGGCGCTGAGATTACTGGCCAGAGCCCCACGGGGAGGAAGCCTGTGGACAACCCGGGGTCAAGTCGCCCCCTGCCGGATCAGGGTGGTGCGCGCTAGAGTCCGGACCACAGGGACGTTACTGATCAGTAAGGGGAGCGGTTATGCGGCTCGGCATCAATCTCGGCTACTGGGGCGCGGGAATGGACGGCGACAACCTCGCCGTCGCCCAGGAGGCCGACCGGCTCGGCTACGACGTCTGCTGGGCGGCCGAGGCGTACGGCTCCGACGCGCCGACCGTGCTCACCTGGGTCGCCGCCCGGACCGAGTCCATCGACGTCGGCTCCGCGATCATGCAGATCCCGGCCCGCCAGCCCGCCATGACGGCGATGACCGCCGCCACTCTCGACTCGCTCTCCGGCGGCCGGTTCCGTCTCGGCCTCGGTGTGTCGGGGCCGCAGGTCTCCGAGGGCTGGTACGGCGTCAAGTTCGACAAGCCGCTGGCCCGCACCCGGGAGTACGTGGAGATCGTCCGCCGGGCGATGTCCCGCGAGCGGCTCTCGTACGAGGGCGAGCACTGGACGCTTCCGCTGCCGGACGGTCCCGGCAAGCCCATCAAGCTCACCGTCCACCCGCAGCGCGAGCACATCCCGCTCTACATCGCCGCGATCGGCCCGAAGAACCTGGAGCAGACCGGCGAGATCGCCGACGGCGCGCTGCTGATCTTCCCGTCCGCCGACCACCTCGAGGACACCGCGGTGAAGCACCTGCGGGCGGGCCGCGAGAAGGCCGGGAAGACCATGGACGGCTTCGACGTCTGCCCGACGCTGCCGCTCGCCATCGGTGACGACATCAACGGACTCGCCGACATGTTCCGCCCCTACACCGCGCTCTACGTCGGCGGCATGGGCAGCCGCAAGCAGAACTTCTACAACCAGCTCGCCCAACGCATGGGATACGAGAAGGAAGCCGCCGAGATCCAGGACAAATACCTGTCCGGTGACAAGACCGGCGCCGCCGCCGCCGTACCGCACCAGCTGATCGACCAGACCACGCTGCTCGGTTCGGTCGAGCGCATCGCGGAGCGCATGCAGGCCTACGCCGCCGCCGGTGTCACGACCCTGACCCTCGCTCCGGCCGGTTTCACCCGCGAGGAGCGGATCGCCGCGCTGCGCGCCGGTACGGACGCGCTGGAGCGGTCCGGCCTGGCGTAACCGCCCGCGGGCAGCACTACGGCCGTGGTGGGGGCTCGGGGGTCCTCCCCGCCACGGCCGTCACGCAGCACAACGCGCCCGGCCCCCATCGGTTACGCGGCACCCGTTCGGCCCTGCCGGAGATGCCTCCTCTCCCGTGCCGCATTTGAATTTCCTTCTGCGGACACCGGTACGGAGGCGCCAGCAATGCTCTCGGCAAAGAACCTGTTCCAGGAGATTCTCGACAACGACGAGTCGTTCCGGCTCTTCTGTTCGATCGCCGCAGGTGGCGAGAGTCAGGGCGGCTGGGAGAACGGCCGCATCGCGGCCCTGGCACCCGAGAGCCAGCGCACCCTCGTTCCCAAGATCGCCCGGCACGGCGCCGACGAGGACAAGCACGGCCGGATCTTCCACGCCCTGCTGAAGAAGCGCGGGCTGCGGCCGACCGTGGTCCCGCACGAGACGGATTACACGATGCTGCTGGAGAAGCACGGCGTCGGCCTCGCCCACGAGCAGCTGAAACGTGACGAGCCGCTGTCCGAGCTCGACATCGTCACGTATCTGGCGCACAGCCGGGTCACCGAGCAGCGCGCCTCCGAACAGATGAAAACGCTCCACAGGTATTTCGCCGACCACCCCGACGTGGGCCGTGCGGTGAAGATGATCTCGAACGACGAGGACAACCACCTGGCGTACTGCCACGAAGAGCTGCTCCGCCTCGCCCGCGCCGGACACGGCAGGACGATCCAGCGCATCCTGCGCGAGTGCGCCCTCGCCGAGATCCGGGTGTACCGCGACGTCAGCCTCGCCGTGATGGCCCACATGGGCCGCCTCCTGGGCTGGTCCAGGGCCAGGGCGGCGGTGCTCGCCGTGGGGATCCACGGCGTCTATGCGTACGAACGGCTCGTCGGCTGGCGGCGCATGGTCAGCCTGGAACCGCCCGAGCGGCGCGACGCGCTGGGCGGCCCGGCGGTACCGGCGCCCGAGTATGCCTGAGCTGCGCCTTCGGCTGGCAGCCCGACGTCAGAGCCAGTCATGGTGCTTGAACACGCGGTACAGGCCGAAGACCGCGCAGCCCATCAGCCCGATCACCGTCGGATAGGCCCACACCCAGCGCAGCTCCGGCATGTGGTCGAAGTTCATGCCGTAGATCCCCGCCACCATCGTCGGTACGGCCGCCATGGCGGCCCACGCCGAGATCCTCCGCATGTCGTCGTTCTGCCGCAGCCCCGTCTGCGCCAGATGCGCGGAGAGGATGTCGGAGAGCAGCCGGTCCAGCCCCTCCACGTGCTCGTTGGCGCGCGTCAGATGGTCGCTCACGTCCCGGAAGAACGGCTGCGAGTGCTCGTCGACGAACGGCACGGCGGCGCCTGCCAGCCGGACCATGGGCGCGTTGAGCGGGCCGCTGGCCCGGCGGAACTCCAGCACCTGCCGCTTGAAGGTGTAGATGCGTGACGCGATGTTCTTGGTGTCGACGGTGGTGCTCGGTGAGAACACCTCGGTCTCCAGTTCCTCCAGGTCGACCTGGAGTTCCGCGGCCACATCGATGTAGTGGTCGACGACGGCGTCGCTGACCGCGTACAGGACCGAGGTGGGGCCGTGCTTGAGCACCTCGGGATCGGCCTCCAGCCGGCGGCGTACCTCGGCGAGCGGCGCGCCCTCCCCGTGCCGGACCGTCACGACGAACGAGTCGCCTATGAAGATCATCAACTCGTCGGTGGTGACGGTGTCGCCCTCGGGTTCGTACACCACCGGCTTGATGACCGCGAAGAGGGAGTCGTCGTACACCTCCAGCTTCGGCCGCTGGTGCGCCCTCAGCGCGTCCTCCACGGCCAGCGGATGCAGCCCGAACTCGCTGCTGACGAGGTCGAACTCCTCCGCCGTGGGCTCGTGCAGCCCGATCCAGAGAAACGCGTCCCCGGTGGCCCGTGCCTCGTCGAGGGCATCGGAGAAGTCGGCAGGTCCGTCGGTGCGACGCCCATCCCGATAAATCGCGCAATCCACAATCACGGCGCGCATTCTTCCCTGCTCCGGTCCCCGACGCATCTCCTGAGGGACATCGGCCTACCCTGGCCCGTATGCCCACCCTGATCCTCGTACGCCACGGACGCTCCACCGCCAACACGGCCGGGGTGCTCGCCGGCCGGACCCCCGGTGTCGCGGGCGCCAACGCGCGGCGGCCGGCGGCCCCCCGCGCCGGGCGGGGGGGGGCGAGC